>CAXGRO010000311.1:0-6790 GCA_964012055.1 uncultured bacterium | reverse complement strand
ACCTTACAAAAATCCGCTCAAAATCGAAAAAGTGTCCACAGTATTGTTATAAAAAAGTTTTAAAAAGAGATTTTAAAAATGATCAAAAGGGCATTTAAACAAGAAAGAAGGCTTTTTGAAAGACCTCTAAAGCGAGGAGGGACTCCCCCTAAAATGTTCTGTTACAATATATCAGATATTATACGATATATCGGATCCGACTGGGGCAATGACACTCTATTCCTTCCCCTTATCAGACCTGATATTTTAGACGAGGCGCTTAAGTAACAAATACATCATGGCGATCGTTTACTTGGAGAGTTTACGGCGTTTCAAAATACAGTTTGTATAACATTCTTTTTTGTGAGGAGAACAGGTATGTCGCGTCCCAATGTATTGCTCATTTGTACTGATCACTGGCCTGGATCGCTGCTAGGTGCTGCCGGGCATTCGCATATTTTGACACCTACTTTGGACCAGTTGGCGGCCAACGGTGTGCTTTTTGAGCGGGCCTATACCGCTACGCCTACCTGCATTCCGGCGCGGCGCGCGCTGATGACCGGGACTACGGCGCAGACGCACGGCGATCGCGCTTTTGATGAACATCTGCCTATGAATCCCGACTTGCCCACCATGCCCCAGGTTTTTCGGGACGCCGGTTATCAGGCGTATGCTGTGGGCAAGTTGCACGTTTATCCGCAGCGGGACCGCATTGGTTTTGACGATGTGATACTCTGTGAAGAGGGGCGCCACCATTTGGGGGGCGGTGAGGACGACTACGAACTATTTCTTAAAAACGAGGGGTATCCCGGCCAGGAACTCACCCACGCCATGGGCAATAACGAATTCGACGTGCGGCCCTGGCATTTGCCCGAGTACTGCCACCCGACCCACTGGACGGTGCGCCAGATGAACCAGACCATTTTGCGCCGCGATCCCACGCGGCCGGCTTTCTGGTACTGTTCTTTTATTGCGCCGCACCCGCCGGTGGTGCCGCCGCGCGATTATCTGGAGATGTATCACCGTCTGGGCGTTGACGAGCCGTTTATCGGCGAGTGGGCAGAAGATTTTGACGCCTGTCCCTACGCCCTCCAGGCGCACCGTGGCAAGACATCTTGCCCGGCCACCCCCACCGAAATTATGCTGGCGCGGCAGGGGTTTTACGCCCAGTGCACTTACATCGACCACCAGATCCGCTTGCTTATAGGCGTCTTGCGCGAGGAGGGGTTGTTGGACGACACCATCATCATGTTTACCGCCGACCACGGCGACATGCTGGGCAACCACCGCCTGTGGGCCAAGCCGCCCATGCTGGAGGGGGCGGCGCGCATCCCTATGATTTTGATGCCCACCGCCGCCTACGACCGGGTGGGGCACCACCAGCGCGACGACCGCCTGGTCGAATTGCGCGATGTCATGCCTACCTTGTTGGACCTGTGCGACATTCCCATCCCCGCTACGGTGGAAGGTCACTCGCTGGCGTCGCAGGAACGCCGCGATCACCTCTATTGCGAGCACTTTGAAAACGACATGGCCATGCGTATGGTGCGTACCGAGCGCCACAAACTCATCTGGTACCCCACCGGCAACCGCTTGCAACTCTTCGACCTGGAAGAAGACCCGCGGGAACTGCGCGACCGGGCCGATGACCCGCACTGCGTTGACGTGCGCGAGCAACTCACCGATCTGCTCTTAAAAAATCTCTACGGCAGCGACCTCGAATGGGTCGACAACGGCCGTCTGGTCGGCACCCCCGACAAAGTGTTTGAGCCCATGCCCAACCGCGGCCTGTCGGGCCAGCGCGGCTGGCGCTGAGATGGTCCGTGCGCTTGCGGGCTGAGATCTACGCGCTGGGCGCCGTGGCCTGCTGGGCTACGGTGGCCACGGCGTTTAAACTGGCGCTGGCCCATATTGCCCCCGTCGGGTTGCTGTTTTTGGCCTCGGCCACGTCGCTTGCGGTCTACGCCGTCGTTTTGCTGGTCGGCCGCGGTTTTGGCGAACTCGCCAGTCTGCCGCGCCGTACTCTCTTGGGTTTATTGGGCCTGGGTGTGCTCAACCCAGCGCT
This sequence comes from uncultured bacterium, assembly GCA_964012055.1. GTDB lineage: Bacteria > Latescibacterota > UBA2968 > UBA8231 > UBA8231 > CAXGRO01. Next base: position 4,746 of record CAXGRO010000311.1, on the reverse strand, counting down.
CTACTATTTGATTTTGTTCAACGCCTACGACCGCCTGCCGGCGCAAATCGCCCAGCCGCTTAATCAAATTTGGCCCTTTGTGCTGGCTTTGATGTCGATCCCTCTGTTGGGCCACCGCATGGGGCGTGGCGACGTGCTGGGTTTGACGCTGGGGTTTGCCGGCGTCTTTGTAGTTTCCACCGGCGGCCAGCTGACCCGCTTTGACGTTTTTGACCCGCTGGGCGTGGCGCTGGCGCTGGGCAGCAGTTTGATTTGGGCGGCCTATTGGTTGTTGAACGTGCGCTTTGACGCCGGCGAGCCAGTGAAACTGTTCTGCAATTTTGTCACCGGCACGGTATTGACCGGCGCGCTGGCGCTGAGTAGCGGCGCACTCGACGCCTTGTCTTGGCGTGCTGTGGCCGGCGGCGTGTACGTAGGTTGTTTTGAGATGGGTTTTGCGTTTATCTTTTGGATGAAGGCATTAAAAATGGCGACCCACGCTGCCCGCGTCGCCAACCTCGTCTACATCACTCCCGTACTGTCGCTCTTTTTGATTGGCGGCGTTTTGGGAGAAAAAATCCTGCCCGCCACTGTTGGCGGGCTCGCCCTCATTCTGGCCGGCCTGGCCGTCCAGAAACGCGCCGCGAGCAATTGATATGTCGCCTACCCACATCGCCCTGGTACGCCACGGTGAGACCGAGTGGAATTTTCAGGAGCGCTACCAGGGCCAGGCCAATAGCCAGCTCACCGCCCACGGCCTGGAGCAGGCCCGCGCCCTGAGCGAACGCCTGGAAGGTCAGCCCATTGCCGCCCTCTACAGCAGCGACCTAGATCGCGCCTACAACACAGCGCGGCCCCTGGGAGAAAAATTGGGACTGGCCGTGCAAAAAGATCGGCGCTTGCGGGAGCGCAATATAGGCATTTTCCAGGGACTGACGCGGCAGCAATGCCGTGACAAATATCCTGAAGAGTACAAGTTGTACCACAGCCCCGATATCGACTACGCCATGCCCGAAGGCGAGAGCGTGCGCCAGCAATTGGAGCGCCTGGTCGAGTGTTTGGAAGAGCTGGCCGACAAACACGGCGGCGAGCGCCTGGTGGCCGTAAGCCACGGCGGCAGCATTGGCACGTTTTTGCGCCACGTGCTGGGCATACCGCACGACACGCCGCTTTAAAACCTGGAACACCAGTTTAAAGGGTTTTCTTTTGCAGACGGGGTCTGGATGCTGGAGTCATGGGGCGACGTCGCCCACCTGGGCGGAGGGCGCACCCTGGACGATTGATCACCAGCGCGCGATCTCGATGAGTGCCTGCGCGATGCGCTGGCGCAGCGCTTCGGCCGCTTGGGGCGTCCATTCGTAAAATCCCTTTCCCGTTTTAAATCCCAATTCGTCCTGAGCCACTTTATCGCGCAGTAGGTGCGATACTTCCCGAGTGGAGGCGATGGATGGGAAGAGCTGTTCGACGATGGCCAGCTTGAGGTCGAGCCCGGAGATTTCGGCGATTTCGAAGACGCCGGCCACGGCCCAGCGCCGGCCGATGCTGGTTTTGATGACGGTGTCCACTTCCTGCGGCGTGGCCACGCCTTCTTCCACCAGTGCCAGGGCTTCGCGCAGAGCGGCCGCCTGAATGCGGTTGCCGACAAAGCCGGGCACTTCCTTCTGTACCACCACGGGCGATTTTCCCATGCCTGCGAGTAAATCGTACATGGTTTTAATGGCTGCTTCGGAGGTTTTTTCACCGCGCACGATTTCGACGAGGGGCATTAAAAAGGGCGGGTTGAAATAGTGCGCCACCAGCACTTTGTCGGGGCGCTTGGTGACCTGCGCCAATTTGCTCGGCATAAAGGTAGAGGTGTTGCTCGCCAGGATGGCGTGGGGCGGACATAGTTTGTCGAAGCGCTGGAAGGCCTCTTGTTTTACGTCTAACTTCTCGGCGATGGCTTCGACTACGAGGTCGGCGTCTGCGACCACTTCTTCGAGTTGGGTGCTGGCGCCGACGTTTTGCAGGGCTTGCCGGTTTTTCGCCTCGTCGATAAGTCCGGCTTCTTGCAGCAGGTTCAGATTGCCTTCGACGCGCTGTTGTGCGTGTTCTAATGCCTCTTCGGTCAGGTCGTGCATTTTCACCTGATAACCGGCGGCGGCGAATTCGAGCGCGATGCCGTGGCCCATGAGGCCGGCGCCCACTACGGCGATTTTCTGTATTTGTTTTTCCGACATATTTATTTCTTATTCGTACCTTTGCGGGTTGTTCCTGAGTTCTTCCAAGAAATCGTCGATCATTTCCTCCGCCCCGTAGTCCCTCTTCCATCCCCACTCGCGCTGCGCTTTGCTGTCGTCCAGTTTGCGATCGACGCGCTGCAGGGCAGTCTGGGCGATTTCGTCCGTCTCAAAGTCGATTTGCGCCTCTGGAATTCGCGCCCGCACCAGCTCGGCCAGTTGGCCGGCGGCCACCGGCGGGTCGATGCCCGAGAGCAGATAGTTGACGGTTTTGATGTTTTCCGCCGGTGCGTGCCCCAGATCGACCACGGCGCGCGAGGCGTCTTTGATGTAGAGGATGGAATGTTTGGTTTGCGGCTCCACGTAAATGGTGTAGGGTCGCCCGCGGGCGCATTCTTCAATGACCCAGGAATTGTACTGCGCAATGCCCGGCGTTTTTACGCCCGGCCCGACGATGGAGGGATAGCGCACGCTGCGGAAATCCAGTCCGTACTTGCGGCGGTAGACCAGGCCCATGTGCTCGCCGAATACTTTGGTGGCGCCGTAGAAGAGAATGGGCCGCTGCAAGGTGGCGTCGCCGATTGCGTCGCCGTCTTCGAGGTCCATGCCGTAGGTGGCCAGGGTGCTGGAGAACAAGACCTGTGGCACGTTGAAGAGGCGGGCTGCTTCTAGGACGTGGAAGGTGCCCAGGGCGTTGGCGCGCAGGGCGGTGGCGGGGTCGGCGTCGGAGGGCAGTGACAACATGCCGCCCAGGTGGTAGATGACTTGGGGGCGCGCTTGTTCGACTGCATTTAATACGTGCGATAAATTGCTCAGATCGCCGCGGACGATTTCTACTTGATCCTCTACGCCGTCTAACAGTTTGGCAGAGGGATTTATGTCGAAGGCGTGGGGGCGGTGTTCGCCCGCTTCTAATAAGAGTCGTACGACGCCGGCGCCTATGAGGCCGGTGCCTCCTGTGACGAGTGTGGGCACTGTGAGTCTCCTGGGAATTTTGCGGGATTACTTCAATCCGAGAATGGCCCTTGCTTCGTCTGGCGTTGCCACCTCCCGGTCCATCTCGTTGGCGATGCGGACGATTCTTGCGACCAATTGTTCGTTTGTTGCCAGTTCGCCTTTGCGATAATAGATATTGTCTTCCAGGCCCACGCGGACGTGGCCGCCCGTCACTACGGCCAGGGCCGCCATGGGCAGTTGCCAGCGACTGATGCCGGCCACGGTCCAGGTAGAGCCGGGGGGGATGGACTCGCTTAGAAAGGTCAGCATGCGCGGGGTGGCCGGCTGGCCGCCGCGGATGCCCATAACAAAATCAAAGTGCAGCGGCGGGGTGGCCAGGCCTTTGTCGACCAGGCGCAGGGCGTTGTCGATCATGCCGGCTTCAAAAATTTCCATCTCCGGCTTGGTGCCTGCCTCTTGCATGGCCTGCGCCAGGTATTCCACCAGCTCATCGGAATTGGCGTAGATCTGGTCTGGGAAGTTGACCGAGCCGGTGGTCAGCGAGGCCATTTCGGGCTGCAGGCGGCGCACCGAGGCGGCGCGCGCCTTGGGGTCTGAGCCGGCGCGACCACCGGTGGAAATTTGTACGATCGAATCGGTCTGCTCGCCAATCAATTGGTGGATGCGGGCAAAGACCTCGTCGTCGAGGGTGGGTTTGCCGTCGGCGTCGCGGGCGTGTACGTGGGCGATGCTGGCGCCGGCCTGACGGCAGCGCCGGGCGTCGGCGGCGATTTCCTCCGGGGTCACCGGCAAGTGGGGATTTATATCTTTAGTGGGTACGCTGCCGGTGTGGGCCACGGTGATGATGAGTTTGTCCATAGTTAGTTTCCTCGCTTGCGCCCCGGCGGGCGCTTTGTCAATATATGATTCGCATTAGGGCTTGTCGAGCGCAGGGGAACGCAGCGATATGTGGTATATGGTTCTGGCCGATTTTTTGGTGGCCTCGCACTTTGCTTTTATTCTTTTTGCCGGCGTCGGCGGTTTGTTGCTTTTGCGCTGGCCCCGCCTTGTCTACCTGCACGTGCCGGCGGTTGGGTGGGCTGTGATCGTCGAGTTGGCGGGGCGGATCTGTCCGCTGACGCCCTGGGAGAACCGCCTGCGGGCGCTGGCCGGGCAGCAGGGGTACGAGGGCGATTTTATTGGTCATTATCTCTTGCCGCTGATTTATCCGGCCGGTCTGACGCGCACCATCCAGGTCATGCTGGGTGCGCTGGTACTGGGGATCAATGTGGTGGTGTACTGGTATGTTTTTGTTAAACGCAGGAGAGAATCGAGGAATAAATAATGTCCGATAAAACCGCTGCCGTCGACCTAACAATGGATCGCTTGTACTTCAGTTGTGATATTGGCTATAAGAAACCGCAGGAGGAATTTTATCGGCATGTGTCCGACGACATAGGGGCGGGTAGTATTACCTTATTTGACGATACGTTGGCTAATGTGGAAGGGGCTAAGTTGGCGGGTTGGCGGGCTTATCTTTACACTGGTCAATGTTCCCTTAGAAGCCGTCTTAAAAAGGTCCAATTTTGTAGAAAGGGGTTGAAAAAAGCGT
>CAXGRO010000310.1:0-6794 GCA_964012055.1 uncultured bacterium | reverse complement strand
CTTGTGGCTGCCCGGCACCGCCGCAAAACCGCCCAGGCCGGCTTCCACGTCGCGCAACTGCCACGCCACCGTCACCGTTTCGGCGTAGCTGCGACCGTTCTTAAAATAGTAGCCGCGCGACGGGCTCATGGGTTCGTTGCCGTCGTGCAGTGAGTGCCCCGAGGTGCCCTGCACAGCGCAGAAGAGAGTACCACTGCCGGTGCGAAAGCCGCTACCCCCCATCCAGGTCAGACGCTCGACCACCGCCGGGTGCGCCAGCATGCGCTGGAAAGGTTCGTTGTGGGGATCGGGCAATTCGCTCAGCCCCGGCAATAGGGGACGGCCTGTGCCCGCCTGGCTTTTGGAGCCGCCCGCCAGTTTGTCGCCCACCTGCACCCGGTCCTGAAATTTGTCCACCGCCTCGTTGGCGCGCTCCAGCCATTCCTCGTCCATAACGCCGCGCACCACCAAATAGCCGTTCAAATCCCAAAAGTAGAACTCCTTCTCGTCAATCCCCGACTCCAGGTCGCGCACATAAATCGACGGATGGATGTCGCCCCTACTCTCCTCCAACCAGGTCCGCCGCCCGTCCGTATTGAGCACCGGCGGCGGATTGTACCCTTCGTGTCCCGGTTTGTACAGCACCGCCTGCTGTTCCGGCCCCACCTCCCTGGCCCACTGCGGCAGCGGGTCCTCGTCGGCACCGGGGCCGGGCCCATTCGACTGAATCATCGCCCGCGCCCCATAGGCATAAGCCAACAGCCGCTTGCTCCCCCCGATCCAGGACCAAACCCCGTGCAAGGTCGAATCGGCCAGCAACAATAAATCCCCCGCCTTGAGCACCGGCTGTTTAACCAGCCCCATATCGTCCGCCCCCGCCAACAAATCACCGGGCGTCTCCACATTGCTCTTGTGGCTGGCCTGCACCACCTGCAACCCGCCGTCCCCCCCATCCACATCTTCCAGCGCCCAAACCACCTTCAGCGCCGCGCAACAGCGGCGGCCGTTCTGGATGTAATAAGCGCGCGACGGGTTGCGCGGTTCGTCGCCCCCAGCCAACCCGACCCCACCTTCGCCCGGCCCGCTGCCGAGCAGCCAGGGCGCCCGATCCAGCCGAAAACCGTGCCCCATAATCTGGTTGAGATACCACACCAATTGGGGGTGCACCAGCAAATCCCTGAACAACTCCCGCTGCGCCACACCCCAACCAAGCATGCCCTCAAACTCGCCCACCTCGTCCAACGCCCCATTCAGCGCCGCAACCTCTTCTTTGCTCAACACGCCCTGCACGAGCAGATAACCCGCCACGTCAAAAGCGTAATTTTCCTCATTGCTCATCGCCTCGCTGTCCATCTTTCATTCTCCTTATTACATTTATCGCCAACGCACTTTCTACGTCCTGAAAAACAATATATCCAAAAGGAGCAATTGTGTCTGAAGAATACAACGTGTTGCTGGTCGGTGGCCGGGGTAACATCGGTTCGGGTTTGCGCACCTACCTGCCGTGCCTCGACAACCGCTACCGCGTCGTCTCCATCGACCTGCCCGGCGCCGAAGACCGGGCCACCGAAGCCGACGCCCACAGAGAATTCATCGACCTCGACATCATGGAATCCCCCGACGCCTTTCGCGAGCTCTTGCCCGGCCGCGACCTGGTCGTCTACCTGTCCCGGCAAAATGGCATCGTCCCCATGAACAAAATGACCGACCTGGTCTTCGAGTCCGTTCTGTCGCTTCCCAACCCGCCCATGATCGTCGGCTCCAGCTCGGTCCACGCCGTCGACGGCCTCTACAATTTCAACGACGAAGAAAGCACCTACTGGACCATCGCCGCCCGAAGATTCGACCAGGTCGCCGAATGGCCCGATCGCATCCCCGCCTCCATTCCCGCACACCCCGTCAACGACTACGGCCGCGAAAAAGAATACGTGGAGAACTGGGCAAAGCGCATGGCCGACCAGGGCCACAGCGCCATCGCCACCCGTTGGGGCGGGGTCAACGCCGACAACGACGTCCATCTGTCGGAGCGCGGCTACTTTTGCGTCTGGTGCCACCAGGAAGACGCCTCCCGCCTGGTCCACGCCGCCTTCCGAAGCCACCTCAACGGCACCTTGCCCAGCGGCGCCCATTACTTTGTCATCTCAGACAACACCTACAATATCTTCGATATCGAAACCCCGCGCCAGGAAATAGGCTATGACCCCGTGCACAACGCCGAAACCTATTATTAATCTGGCGCCGCGCAAGTCTTCTCCTTTTAAGATGATGGAGAGCCAAGTACAGATATTCAAGTGGAGAGCCAGTAAAAAAGAGGGCATGATGGCATCTCCATCGATAAAACATGAGGAGGACCGCAATGAACATTTGTGGTTCGGCACGAACGGTGGAGGCGTGAGTCGCTACGATGGGGAACGCTTTGAGACCTTCACTTACGAGGACGGGCTGGCCGGCAATCAGGTATGGTTTATTTTGGAAGATCGGGCCGGGCATCTATGGTTTGCTGTCCGCGACGGGGCGTCAGTTGTTACGATGGCCAGGCTTTTATCAATCACACCGTTAGAGATGGGCTGGTCTGTGACGACGTGAAACACATTATGGAAGACCGGGACGGGCGCCTGTGGTTCGCTACCTACGGCGGGGGACTGCATCTCTACGACGGCCAGGTCATCCAAAGCCGGAGCAAACGCGACGGCCTGCTACACGATGCGGTGCATGCCTTCCTCCAAGACGAAGACGGCGATGTGTGGATTGCCACCGAAGGCAGCCTCATGCGCTACCGGCCCCTGCGCGACCCGCAAGTCTGTCGTATCCGTCACGTCCTTGCCGACCACTCCTACGATCTAGATCGCGAAATCCGCCTGCCCGCCTCGCAGCGCTACGTCGCCTTCGAGTTCCAGGGCAGGAGCGCGACCACTGCGTGGCAACAAATGGCCTATGTCTATCAATATGCAGGGCTACGATTCAGACTGGCAAACGGCATACGAGGAGCGGGTCGAATACCAGGATTTGCCCTTGGGCGACTACACCTTCCAGGTCAGGGCCGTGGACCGCAACCTGAACTACTCCGAAGCGGCCGAAATTCGCCTCTCGGTGGTGCCCGATCCGCGCGATGAGCGCATTGACGAACTCGAGGTCCGCGTACGGGAGCGGACGCGGGAATTGGAACAAACGCATCGGCAGTTGCAGATGTCACAGCAGCAACTCATCGACGAACTGGAGAAAGAGTTGCAAACCGCCTACACTCTGCAGATGGGCTTGATGCCGACCGAAAGCCCCAAAAAAGCCGGCCTCGACATCGCCGGCCGCTACCTGCCAGCCACCCACGTGGGCGGCGACTTCTTCCAGTACTTCGATCGGATGGATAACCGCCTGTCCATCTCCCTGGCCGACGTGACCGGCCACGCCATGGAAGCGGCCGTACCGGTGATGATGTTTAGCGGTATCCTGGAAACCGAGATGCGGTTGGGCGATCCGTTGGAACAGCTTTTTGGCAACCTCAACGGCACCCTCCACAGCAAGCTGGATCGCCGCACCTTCATCTGCTTCACCATGGGCGAGTACGACCTTGCTTCCCGCACCTTGCGCCTGTCCAACTCTGGCTGTCCTTACCCCTATCACTACCAGACGGCCACCCAGCAGGTGGTTGAACTTGAGATGGACGCCTACCCCTTAGGAATTCGCCCCGAGACGACCTACCAAGCCATCGAGGTGCCCCTGGCACCGGGCGATCGGGTGGTCCTTCTGCTCGGACGGGATCATCGAGGTGGCCAACGAACAGGAGACCATGTTTGGCTTTGAACAGACAGCCGAAGTGATTCGGTAGGGGTGTGTCGACGGGCTGGCCGCCGAAGCGTTACTGGAGCATATCTTTAGCCAGGTCAAAGCATTTACGAGCACCGTCAAGCAAGGCGACGACCAGACGGTGGTGGTACTGCAGGTGCAATCCGATGAGAGTTAATTAGAGCTATAACTTACCCTTAATCCGCCCGAGTCACCCGCTTAAACGGCGACCCATAGTAGCGCCAAAACCCCACCAGACTGCTGCCCAGAAACAACACCTCCATAACAATCCCAACCGGCGTCCAGGCCAAAATATTGTGCGTCAACCAGGACGCATTCCCCCCCATAAAATAGAGCCGCACCGTCCGCCCCGCCGGCTGAAAACTCCCAAAGGTCCCGACCATAGTACCACACAGCGCCAGCAAACTGACCGGCGTTTTAAACGTGGTCAAAAATACGCCAAAAGTAACGCACAAAAAGAAGACCAACACCCTGCGATCCGTCGTCCTCACAGCAACCAAATGGCGCACCCCCGTAAGCACCATCAACACCCCCGGCCCCGGCCGCCCCAAAAGAAAAAAATGCCCCGCATTAAACGCAGTGGAAATAACCAAACACAAAAGCACACTGCGCCGCGTCTTAAATTGTACCGAAGCCAACCCAAACACAAACGCCACCCCCGCCATCACCTGCGACACCCCAAAACTATCCATCCGTACCTAGTACAATATCTGTATCTAGCATAACTCAGTTACCCCCTCTCCGCGTACCAAGTAAACGTCCATCACTAAAAACTACGCTAGTATAAAACCTCTAGTTGTAAGGTCAAGTATAAGACCTTAATTTGAGTAACCACAGCCAAACCAAACGCCACAAAACACCAGAAAGGCCCCCTCCATGGACCCCCAATCCCTCAAAGACAAAACCGCCATCATCACCGGCGCCGCCCAGGGCATAGGCCACGCCATCGCCCAGCGCTTTGCCGCCGAAGGCGCCCGCGTCGCCATCCTCGACATCAACGCCAACGCCGCCCAACAAGCCGCCCAAGACCTCAACACATCCGCCATCGGCATCGGCGCCGACGTGTCCCGCGGCGACGATGTAGACCGCACCTTTGCCGAGATCGTCGACCAATTCGGTCGCCTCGACATACTGGTCAACAACGCCGGCATCGTCGGCAGCGACACGCCTGTCGCCAGCCTCCAGGAAGACGACTGGAACAACGTCCTCAGCATCAACCTCACCGGCACCTTTTTGTGCTCGCGCGCCGCCCTGCGCTACATGATCCCGCAACAATCGGGCGCCATCGTCTCACTCGGCTCCATCTCCGGCAAAGAGGGCAACGCCAATATGGCGCCCTACTCCGTGTCCAAGGCCGGCGTCATCTGCTTCACCAAGACCCTGGCCAAAGAAGTGCTGACCGACGGCATCCGCGTCAACTGCGTCGCCCCGGCTTTAATCAACACGCCCATACTGCAGGGCATGGAGCAGGAGCGCGTCGACTTCCTCACATCAAAAATCCCCCTCGGCCGGCTGGGCCGTCCCGAAGAAGTGGCGGCCACCATCCTCTTCCTCGCCTCCGACGAATCGACCTTCACCACGGGTCAGTGTCTTGACGTCAGCGGCGGGCGCGCGACCTATTGAGCGCATTCTCCAAAGTCGCGTTAGAAGCCCGGCGCAGCGATCTGCGAGGTATCAGTCCCGAGATATGCAATCAAAAAAGGCAAGCCATGGAAATCAAACCTGATCTACTGCAGATGGCCGACGGCACGGCCGCCACCAAAACCACCTGGCCCCGCCGCCGAACAGAGCTCTACGAGGTGATCGTGCCGCACGAATACGGCGGCATGCCGCCGCGCGGCGACGGCACCCAGGTACTGCAGCGCAGCCACAGCAAAATGCGCGACTGGAAGGGCGTCGAATACCACACCTACGAAGTGCGCACCACCTTTGCAAACGGCGAGCTCCCTCTCACCTTATCGCTGTGGGTGCCGCCCGGAGACGGCCCCTTTCCGGTTGTACTAGATAGCGACGGTTGCTGGCGTTATTTCAATGACAATGTCGTGCGCGAAATTCTCGCACGCGGCAATATCGCCGCCTCCTTCGACCGCACCGAGGCAGCGGCGGACAATAAAGACATCTACCGCGACACCGGCCTCTACCGCCTTTTCCCAGAAGCCGAATTTGGCGTCCTATCGACCTGGGCCTGGGCCTACCATCGCTGCCTTGACGCGCTGGTAGAAATAGACGCCGTGCGCGCCGACGGCATCGCCATCACCGGCCATTCGCGCGGCGGCAAAACGGCGCTGCTGGCCGGCGCCACCGACGAGCGCGTCGCCGTGACCAACCCCAACAACTCGGGAATCGGGGGCTCGGCCCTCAACCATCTCAAGGCGCAAGGCGCCGAAGAAGTGGACAGTTTCTTTGGCTCGGGCAATATCTTCTGGTTTGGAAAAGCCTTTGCTAAACACCGCCACCGCGACCACGAGCTGCCCTACGACCAGCATTTCCTGCACGCCCTAGTGGCGCCGCGCCTGCTCTTGGCCACAGAAGCCTACGAGGACAGCGGCGCCAGCCCGCCCGGGTCGTACGCAGCGTGCCAGGCGGCACAGACGGTCTACCAATTGCTCGGCGCGCCCCAGAACATTGGCTGGGCCCTGCGCGAGGGCGGCCACGCCCACACCGCGACCGACTTTGAAGCACTGCTGGACTTTATGGATTTGCACCTGCACGGCCGCCCGCTGCGCCGCGACTTTCAGCGGCCGCTGTTTCCACAGCTCGACGCCTTGCTGTCGCCCGCACGGCCCGCTTAGAGGTGGTGGGTAAACACCGGCACGTAATTGCCGCTGCCGCCCACCAAGAAATCGACCAGGCTCCAGAACGCCGAGCAGGTGATCTGGCCCAGAATAAATCCCAAAAACAGCGGCCGCAGCGAGCGGTAGAGCCTGATGCCGCCGTACTTGAGCACCAACGCCTTAATCAACGAGCCCAGAAAAATGCTAAACCAGCTGGCCGAGGTCATATTGGTGGCGCTC
>CAXGRO010000309.1:0-6806 GCA_964012055.1 uncultured bacterium | reverse complement strand
AGGCGAATTGGTAGAATACGGCAAATTGATCGACCGTGGCCAATTGGGCCTGGCGCCGCTTTTGCAGCCAGGGCGGGTCGACAATGGAGGGCGGCACGGCCAGGCGCTTGCGCGGCTTTTCGGCGGCTTGCAACTGGGGGATGCCGTGCCACAGCAGGGGCGGCAGGTAGAAGAGGGCGATAAAGAGATAAATCGTCGAGTAGCGTTTCATCGGGGTAACTCCTTTGCGGTTTGTAGTCATTCAAAGTAATTGGAGAAGAGTATAGAGTGCAAATTATTCTGTAGTTTGGCACGGTGCTGAGTGCTTGACAGGGGGAGATATCGGCGCTTTAATAGCTTTTCCGGTGCTTCACCAAGGAGAGACATATTGAACCGACTGCGCCGCTATCAACTGGTTGCACTTTGTGGCGTCGTGCAATGGGCATTGACGATGGGGGGAAGTGCGCCTGCGGTTGGGCAATTCAAAGTAGACGTAGAGGGGCAGACTCACACAGTTATTCCGGCCCGAAAATTGGCGGAATATTTGCGTACGGCCAGCGGGGACACGGTCATCACTTTTGAGCGCGCCATTGTGCAGGGGCGCATTTTTGCACCGACCATGGGACTGGATACGGTGCGAGCGGCCATCGATTTTACCGGGGCGCGTTTTGAAGACGAAGTGTTTCTCGACGAAGTGGTCTTTCTCAGACCGGTGCGATTGGCGCAATCGCAGTTTGAGGACGGATTGTCGTGCCGCGGGGCGCGTTTTGACGACGACGTCAATTTCAGCGGCAGTCACTTTGAGCGCCATGCCAATTTTAAACAGGCCGATTTGCGCCAGAACGCCGATTTTTCAAATTGCCGTTTCTCGAGGTCGGCGGCTTTTGTCGACGCGGCGTTTAGGGGAGCAGAGACTTCCTTTGCCGGGGCGCGCTTTGAGGATAAGGCCTATTGCGAAAATGTCGTTTTTACTGGGCGGGCGAATTTTAAAGACGCCGCCTTTGGGCACGTCGCTTCTTTTAAAGAAACTCGATGGCAAGCTCCCGCATCCTTCGCCGGTGCTCGTTTTGTAGAAAATGCTTTATTCTGGCAGGCTCGTTTTGACGATGAGGCGCTTTTTGACACGGCGTATTTCCGGCGCCAGGCGGCTTTTAATAAGGCCGTTTTTAATGGGCCGACCTCTTTTCGCCAGGCGGTTTTTATCCGCGCCGGTTTGTTTACCCAGGTGCGTTTTGGGGACGAGGCCTTCTTTGCAGAAAGTCAGTTTAAGCGCGAGGCCGATTTTGCCCACAGCGAATTTAAAAAACAGGCTCAATTGGGAGCCACTTTTAGCAGGGGATTGAATCTGCAGCATTGCAAAGGTCCGCTCGCCGATCTGCGCTTATTTAGCGTCCCCCGGGAGGAGCGCGGCGACTCCACTGCGGTAGATAGCATGCGGGTTTATTTGCAGGACGCCCATTTTGATAAAATATTGGTCAATTGGTCGCAACTGGCCGGCCGCCTGGCGTCGCGCGACAGCAGCGGGATTGCCGATTTAGAACCGGTTTATGCAATGTTGCGCCATCATTTTAAAATTCGGGGTTTACACCGCGACGCCGATGCGGCCATGGTGGAATGGTTGGAGCTAAAACGGCGGGCCCTGCCGTTGGTCAGTGGGGAGGGGCTGATGCTGCACTTCATGCGCCTGTCTTCCAATTACGGCACGGCTCCCTGGCGTTTGGGCGGTTTTGCCGCAGGTTGCATTATCGCCTTTGCGCTGTGTTATCGCTTCAGCCGCACATCGCTGCATTCCTTAGACCAGGGTGGGACGCTGAATTTGGCAGATTGTACTTATCTCAGCCTGTTTGTTTTTTTTCTGTTGGGGACGGCGCGCTGGCGGGCGGTGGGCAAGGTGCGGTTTTTCGTAGGCCTGCAAGCGATATTGGGTTGGACAACCTGGGCTCTGGCCATTGCCGCGTTGGTGCGCTATCTGCTGCGCTGATATGGGACGCCTGCTGGTCGGTATTATATGGGCGCTTGGGGCGCTGGGCGCTTGCAGTGAGCAACAACAAGCGCCGGCCCCAGTCGTGCAATTTGTCGACGTGGCCCAGCAAGTGGGGCTCGATTTTGCGCATTACAACGGGTTTACGGGGGAATATTACTACGTGGAGACCTTTGGGCCGGGCGCGGCGTTTTTCGACTACGACGGGGACGGGCGTCAGGACATTTACCTGGTCAACGGCACTTATTTGCTGGGCGAAGCGCCCCAACCGCTGCCCGCCAATAGGCTCTATCGCAACAGAGGCGACGGCACCTTTGCCGATGTCACGGCTGCGTCGGGCAGTGGCGACACCGGCTACGGCATGGGCTGCGCCGCCGGCGATTACGACAACGATGGCGATCAGGATCTCTACGTCACCAATTTTGGCGCCAATGTATTGTACCGCAATGAAGGTGCCGGACGTTTTGCCAACGTCACCGCTGCCGTGGGTGCCGGCGATAAGCGCTGGGGCAGCAGCAGCGGTTTTCTAGATCACGACAACGACGGCGATCTCGACCTCTTTGTAGTCAACTACGTGGACTTTGCGCTGGACAAAAATGTCATCTGCCAGCTGGGCAAAGTGCGTTCTTATTGCGAGCCGGATGTGTACGAACCCGCCGCCGATGTGCTCTACCGCAACGACGGCGAAAACGGCTTCAGTGATGTCGCTGAAGCCGCCGGGATCACCTTAAAGGGGCGCGGCTTGGGTGTCGCTTTTGCCGATTACGACGACGACGGCGACACCGATATCTATGTGGCCAACGACGGCACCATGAATTTTCTCTATGAGAACCGCCAGGGCAGTTTTGTCGAGGTTGGTCTGGAGTCCGGCACGCGTTACAACAGTGAAGGTACGGCGGAAGCGGGCATGGGGGTCGATTTTGGCGACGGCGACGGCGACGGCGACCAGGACCTTTTTGTGACAAACTTTGCCTTTGAAACCAATACTTTGTACCGCAACGAGGGCCAGGGACAATTTCGCGACGGCACTACGGCGGCCAATCTGGCGACGTCCACTTTTAAACCGCTGGGGTTTGGCACCAAGTTTTTCGACTACGACAACGACGGCGATCTGGATCTATTTGTCGCCAACGGCCACGTTATGGACCGCATAGAAGAGGTCGAGGAGGGGCACACCTACGCCCAGGCCAACCAGGTGCTGGGCAACGACGGCAAGGGGCGTTTTACCGATGTCTCGCATTTGCTCGGTCCCCATTTTGCCAGTGCCGCGGTGAGTCGCGCTGCGGCTTTTGCCGACTACGACGACGACGGCGATGTTGATTTGCTGGTGACCAATGTTGCCGCTGCACCCGCCCTTTTGCGCAACGACGGCGGCAACCAGGGTCACTGGCTGCAAATTTACCTGGTGGGCCGGGAGCAGAGGGATGCACTGGGGGCCAGGGTTGTGGTCACGGCAAACGGGCGGCGTCAGGTGAAGGAGCGCCAGTCGGGCGGCAGTTATCTGGCCAGCCACGATCCGCGTCTCCACTTTGGCCTGGGAGCGGCGACGCGCGCCGATATCGAGGTGCGCTGGCCGGACGGGGAGGTGCAGAGCTTGAGGGAGGTGGCCGTAGATCGAGTGCTGCAAGTGGTCCAGTCGAGCCAGTAATTTTATTGGATTTTCCTGCATGATAATGAGTTACAGACAAATAATACCGAGATGGGATTGAATATGTTGCCTATTATTCTCGTTGCTGTTCTGGTAGTCGCTTGCAGTGAACCATCGCCCCCAGAATCCCCGCCTACACCGCTCGAAAAATATCGCCTCCAGGTGCGCCAGAATCCGGGTCACGCCTCGGCGTACTACAATTTGGCCGTGGCCTATGTGCAGGCCGGAGAGTTGGCAAAGGGCCGGGTTAATTTTGCCAAAGCCCTGGATTTAGATCCAAACTATGCCCTGGCGCACCAGGGCATGGGGCAACTGGCGCACCGGGCCAATGAACTCGAGACAGCGGCGAACCACTTTGAAAAAGCGCTCAATGCCGATTCCTCACTGGTGTTGTGCCACAGCAGTCTGGGCAATATCTACCTCGAACAGGGCAAGGGAGAAGAGGCGCTGGCCGTATTTGAGAAGGCCGTGCGCCAATTGCCCCAGCAGGTAGTTCTGCTGGTGGATTTGGGTCGCGCTTATCGCTTTAGCGGACAGGTGAACCGCGCAGTAGCTGTGTTACAGCGGGCGGTTGCCGTCGATCCGTACGCGCCGCGGCTGCGGCAGGCACTGGGCGATGTCTTTATGGCGGAACGCCGCTTTTCCGAAGCGGTTGGCGCGTACCGCGAGGCCACCCGTCTCAATCCCACGCCCGTTTTGCACAAGCGTCTGGGCGAAGCCTACGGGCAGTTGGGGCGCGTGCCAGATGCTGTCCGCGAGTACGAGACCGCGCTGGCGTTGGCGCCGGAAGATTCCGCCGCATATAAGTTACATTTTGCGCTGGCGCGCTTGCACCACGCCGGAGGCGACCCACAGGCGGCGCAAGCGGCGTTGGAGCGCACGGTGGAATTGAAACTGGACTATACCGAAGCGTGGAATAACCTGGGCAATATGCATCGCGCCGGCGGCGATTTTGAGCAAGCCGTAGCGGCGTATCGCCAGGCCCTGGTCGCCGACCCTAAAGCGGCGGCATCCCACTTTAATCTGGGGCATCTCTACCTCGGGCAGGGGGAATTTGAACGGGCATTAGACGCCTATCAGACTGCGTTGGGGGTGGACTCCACGTACACCCAAGCGCACTATGCGCTGGGGGCATTGTACGAGAAAATGGAGCGATTTGACGATGCCAAACAGGCGTACCGGGACTTCCTGGAGCGCTGGCGGGGAGATGAGCGCATAGGGCTTGCAGCCAGGGATGCGCTGGAGCGATTGAAGTGATAATAGGGCCAGTGTAGTTGGCATCTTCAACAATAAGCTCCAATTACCTGTAAAAACCATAAATAATTGATAAATAACAAGATGAATCAGACAAATTTTTTATTTGCCGCCTTATTATAGTTTTCTTTAATTTAGATGCGCTTTTGTGCGTTATTGCCTGGTAGAGGCCGTGCTAAGCGACAAAAACTGTATGGCCTGTGCCTTTATAGCTACCGGCGCAGATATACCGAGGATAATATTGATGTCAAAAACTATAAAATTCTCGTCGATAACATTGCTCTTGGCGGTTTTAATGGGGGCGGCGAAAATGGCAGCGGCGCAGCAAGATCCCACGGTAATTGTCGTGGGCGGGGAGGCGGGCACGCCGTGGCAGGACGGCGGCGGCACCATAGCGCCGACCACGATCGAGAGCGCCACCAGAGTCGAGCACAGCAACACGCCGGGCGGCGTCATCGACTTTGAGTTTCCCGAGCGCGCCAATTGGATCTTTCCGCAGCGCGTCGATACGACCAACAATATCCTACTTGGTTTTACTTCCACGGAGCGCGGCGGCAGCCTCTTCACGCCGCTGCCCACCTTTAAAGACCTGGAAGAATCTTTCTTCAATATCATCGACAACGACGGCGACACGGCTCTGGAGGTCAAAGCGGCTTCCAGCGGCGAGAGCACACGCGCCTTTGGGCTCATCATTCAGTTTGATCTGGGCGCCATATTTGGCGTCAACCGCATCCGCTTTTTTCCGCGCAACGCCGATCCCGATTTTCCGGCACCGCTATTCCCCTTCCACAACGACTTTATCCGGGGCTATGAAATTTTTGCCAATGACGGCACGCCCGAAACACAGCGCAGCGGCGGCAATCTGATTTGGGAAACGATTGCCATTGAGGGCGAAAACGAGGAAGCGGTGGTCGATTTGCGCCTGGAGACGCGTTTTATTCGCCACTTGCGCTTTAAATCGCTGACCGACGTGGGTTTTGAGATTGCCGAGCTGCAGATATTTGCCGAGGGTTTTGTGCCGCAGGCCACCTACGTGTCGAATATTTACGACTTTGGCACGCCGGCGCTTTTGGGCAATTTGCGCTGGCTGCAGGAGCAGGTGGGGGACGCGGAGCGCTCGCGCATGCGCATTCGCACCCGCACCGGGGACGACCCGCAGCCGGTGCAGTTTACGCGCGTCGGTGTGCAGGCTTCGGGGCGTACCACAAGACAATTCGATTTTGAAGTGGATATCCCCATCGAAGCGCCGTGGAAACAGGCTCAGGACGTCGAAGATGAAGGTCTGAGAGAATTGATCACGGGCACCCTGGACAATCGCGAGGTCGACGGCCGCGAGGCCTTGCTCATTTTCTTCGACCTGCCCATAGAGCAGCGCAACCAGATTTCCTTGAGCGAAGAGGATTATTTCGCTCTGGATGTTAGCGTGCGCGGCAACCTGGCCGACGACCTGAACAGCTGGAGTGCCTGGTCGGCGCCCTACTCGCTGGACGGCATTGTGACGGCCGATCAACTCCAGGACCCCGCCATGGGGACCCCCGTTATTTCGCCCGGACCGCGGCGCTATTTCCAGTTTATGATCGAATTTGCCAACGACACCTTTGACGCGGCCACCGGCATTGGCGGGTTGGCTTTCGACATGATGCAGCCGGTGCTGGCGGATTCGCTGATTGGCGAAATTTTGCCGCGCATTGCCCCGGTGGGCGAACAAACGAAGTTTACCTACGGCGTGTTGAGCAAGATTAAAGCGCAGGGCGGCGGTTTTGACCGCCTGGAGATCGACACGCCTCTAAAGATCGACGCGGTCGGCCGTATCGAATTGGCCGGCGCCGACGGCACGGTGCAGGCGACGGATTTCTCGTCGGTGGCGCTGGGCAACCTGCCCGCCACCCAGAACGGCTTTAGTGTGTTGGAGGTGCGCGACGACGGTTTTGTTATCGCCTTCCC
>CAXGRO010000308.1:0-6806 GCA_964012055.1 uncultured bacterium | reverse complement strand
ATATCGCGGATGAGTTCGTTGATGCGCCGCAGCGTCTTCTTGTCGGTGCGCTGCCAGTATAGATAGTCCTCCCACGCGTCCGGGGAGAAGATTAGCCTCATTCGGCCAGATCCCGCTCGGTGCCCTTGCCCGCTTCGAGATCTTCGATTGACCGCATCAGCCGCTTGGCGTTTTTGGGACTGCGCAGGAGATAGGCGGTCTCGTTCATCGCCTCGTAGTCGTCAAGCGACATCATCACCACCGCCTGATTGTTCTTGCGGGTGATGATCACGGGCTCGTGGTCTTCGCAGACCTGTTGCATGGTGCGGGCGAGGTTGCCGCGGGCAGAGGTATAGGTAATGGCTTTCATTGGCTAATCCCTATTTTTATCTGTACAATATATTGTACAGATAATTTCCATGTCAATGGTTGCCGATATTAAGCCACTTCAATCGCACGCACCTCGTCCGACCAGTCGCGCCACAAATCGCCGCTGGGATCGCGCTTCGCCACCTCGTCCGCTACCGACTCCGGCGTCTTGGCAAACGCGTAGATGGTGGCCTGGCGAATCACGTCGGGCAGCGTGTTCTGCCCGGCCATGTGCATCAGGTTGGCGTGCCACAGCACCACCGAGCCCACCGGCCCTGTGGTTTCCACCGGTTTGGTATCGGACTTGATGTCGGGCAGCGGCGGCGCCGTGTAGCCGTCCCACTTGGGCGTGCCTTCGGTCCGGGCGGGCGGCGGGGTATCGCGGTGCACGGCTTCCCAAAAGTCCCAGATTCGCTGGTGACTGCCCGGCCACAGCGTCAAGCCGCCCGCCTTGGGCGGGAGGTCGTCAATGTAGGCGGCAATCTGCAGCCGCCAGTGCGTGTCGTACATGGCCTCGGAATGGGCGCTGCGGTAATTGTCCGCCGGCGGCGGGCTGTTGGGCAGGGTGCAATACAGGCCGCGCGCACCCTGACCGGTCATCCACACCGGGCCGGTCTTGGGCAATCGCAGTTGCCCGCTTTCGCCCGTGGCTTTGCCGGTCCACTGCTCCGCCTCAGATCCCAGGTGGGTCACCATGCCCTCCACATTGCCCTCGGTCAGCAAGTACGGGCCAACGGTGGCGCCCGTTTCATCAATGCCGGCGGGCCACACCACCTCGCCCTCGCCCAGCAATTGCTCGGCTACGCCCCACAGGGGGCGCACGGCCGTGTTCAGCAATAACTCCTCGGCCCCGTTGCGAATGTAAAAGCGGTGGTTGCCGCCAAAGAAGTAGGGATCGCCGCCGCCTGCAGGCCGCTGGTAGCTGTCGGCCTCCTCCTCGGTAAACGGGACCCAGGTGGAGGGGTCGTCGCGTTTCATGCTGGGGCGGTGTTCCGCGATCACCTCCCACATCTGGTCCCGCGCCTGGCGGCAGAGGTCCGGGTCGAGCACCCCCGGCAGCACCAGCAGGCCGTCGCGCTTGAACTGTGCGATCTGGCTTTCGCTTAGAAGTTCAACTTGATCTAGGTCGTCCGATGGGAAGGCCATGGAATCTGCTCCTTCTGGAGATAAGTTTGTATTTGAATGACCAACGCGCTGAGCACTGCGGAGTCACTCAGCGTCCCAGGGCAGCTGATACGAGGGCTGACGACAGAAACGCTCCATGCCCAGGCCAACCTCGAGCACGGCGCCGGGCCCCAGTTCAAACTCCACGTACTCGCAGTCTATCGGCAAGGTGCGCTCTTCTCCTTTATCGTCTACATAAGTGGCGGTGCTAAAGCGATGCTCGGCAAAAGCACCGGCCTGCACAATCAAGCGGCGGCTTTCCATGGGATGGGTGTTGGCCAGCGTCAGGTCGATGCCGTCGGGGCGCAGACGCTCTACCAGGGCCGCAACGTCGGGCGGCAGGCCGGGGCGTTTGGCCGCGGCGTCAAAGTGGCGCACGGCCACCTTGAGCAAGCCGCCGTTGTACACCGGCAGGGGGCCGCCCATGGTCAACTGCACCAGGGCCTCGGTGACAATGGTGCTGCGGCCGATGAGGTAGGTTTGAAAGTAGGAGTGCGTCACCGATTCGGTCCACGGCTTCTCCTTCATGCGGTTGACCTGGCGGGTGACCTCGGCGACCTCCTCCCAGGCCTTGTCGCCGTGCGGGCGGTAACCCCAGCCGGTCTCGGTCCCCTCCAGTTCGCCGCGCAGCTTGCGCAGCTGGCTAAAGACCTGGCCCACGCTGTGCAGCAGGATTTGCACCGGGTAGTCCGCAAAGGCGCCGGCCAGAAAGTTGAGCCAGGCGTGGTTCTGGCCGCCCATGTTCTTGCCGTGCCTCACGCCGGGCAAAACGCGATCCCAGGTGTTGTTGGCCGGGTCGCGCATTCGGCCAATCACCTCCAGGTCGTGCGCCGCCAGGCTGTCGGCGTACACGTGCGCCATGTGCACCGGGTCCAGCGGGGCAAATTCGAACCAGCCGTCCACCTGCCGCTTGCGGTTGAAGTTGGGATAGTCGGTAACGCGGTCGGGCCGGGTCAGCGGCTCGGCGCGGGCGTATTCGATGACGGCGTCGGGGTCGGCGTATTTTTGCGGCACTAGCAGGCGGCCGTCGTCGCCTTCGATGGCGCGGGCCAAAAGCATTTCGACCTGCTCCCGCACCCACTGCAAGCGGCCGTCTTCCCCGGTTAACAAGCGCTCGTTTTCGCCGCCCACCACCATGGCGTCGGCAATAAATTGAAAGCCGTGCGGGAAGGTCCAGCCGTAGTGGCCGCCGTACCACTTGCCGTCGATGGTCTCGCCCACTATGCCGCCGGGGCCGGCGTTGTCGGGCATGATGCCGTCGTTGCCGGCATAGCGCGCCCGCCAACCGCCCACGTAGTCCAGCACCCACTGCTTGTACTTGTCCTCCCCGGTGTGCAAATAGGCGTTCATCACCATCGAAGTGGACAGCATATTGGTGACAGTGTCGCAGTGCTTCAAACGCGCCGAGTACACCTGGCCGTAGCGTGCGGCTTTTTCCGGGTCCTCCAGATCCATCATGGTCTCGACCCCCGGCACGTCGTAGAAGGCCAGACCGTAGCTGTCCATCCAGGTGCCGTAGCCGTAGGGTTTATCAAACTTGTGGAAAGCGGGGCCGTTGCTGCCCATGGCGTAGGTTTTGAAGACCCGGTGTTGCGGGTCGTAATTGTACTCTGGCAGGGTGGGGTCTTCGTTGGTCAGAAAGCCGGCAAAGCGAATAGAGCGCTCCCTGTTGGCCGCGTGCGTCGGGTCGGCCAGGTTGAGCAGGTAGAAATACAGCGCCGCCTCGCCGGCGTGCATCCAGTCGAAGTCGGGCAGGTATTCTTTGACCAGCATGGTGTCGCGCCCCGGCGGCATGGACGAGCCGCCGACCTTGATCCGCGAGAATTGCGCCAGCAATACTTCGTACTGCCGCTGCGCCAGTTCCAAAAAGCGGGCGTCGCCGCCGAGCAGGTAGAACAGGGGCCAGCGGTGGAAACCCTCAAAGGCGTTGTCGACACCGCCGTAGCCGCGGAACCCCTCGATGTCGGGCCAAAAAATCTCCCCGTTGGGCATCAGGTAGTGTTCCAGGATGATGTCTTCGGAGCGGTTCATCAGGTCGATCAGGCTGCGCTGCAGCAGGGCCCATTGTGGCATGGAGGGCGATGGCTGCTGCGCGGTTATCTTGGGAATCGGCATTTTTCACTTCTCCTCTGCTGTCTGAGAGCCCGTCTGATAATTCTATATCGGCCCTTTATTATAAATTTGACGATGCTCGGTGGGTAGGGGTACATTGGTATAAAAATATCGCAACTTGTTCGGATATCAATCCCCATAAGTTTAATACTCAAACCGGTTGCGATATCACCCCATATAAGACTGATATCCGAACGGGTCGCGATATTCACGAGTTATGCGTAATAAAAAGGAGATGTAATGGCAGATTGGATTACTGATAGCCAAGATGAACAATCCTTAGAAGAATTACTGCGTGACGCAGATCAAGTACGTATACCTATTTTCCAACGTTCTTATATATGGAAGCAGAAGCAGTTTGATGAATTATGTCAAGATATTCGACTTATAAGAGATACTGTAGAAAATTCGCAATTTCTTGGTGCTGTCGTTGCATACGAACGTCCTCGTCCATCTGTGGTAGGTAGATTGCGAGTTCTAGATGTAGTAGATGGTCAACAAAGATTATTGACCCTATACATATTTGTTATGGCCATAACAGAACATATGGCAAGTTTAGACAAAGAAGTGGCCGCAGAAATTGTACAAGAATTTCTATTGCTTGCAAGTAGGAGAGGATTAGAGGTCAATACGAGAGTTGTACCTGCTTATGATGACAGGAATCAGTTTAGAAGTTTATGGGATAGGATCAATTCACCAGACGTCTTACAGGATTTGCTACAAAACAATCGACCTCACCCCCCCTCACCAAGCGGAGACTCTGTCGGTGTATTGGTAGCTCAATACACAAGAATTAGTCGTTTCTTATCAAAGACTTCCCCCAGAGATAGAAATGAACGTTTGGATTATCTCAGAGAGATCTTAGATATCGTCACTAGAAAACTTACTTTTGTTCATCTAAAATTAAATGATGCATCAGTTGCAACGAAAATATTTGAGCGACTCAATTTTAGAGGCATCCGAGTTGGTATAGTCGATTTAGTTCGCAATGAGGTTTTTTCAAGAGTTAGCGATGATCCTGGAGATGCAAGACACATTTTGGAGCACCACTGGCAACCATTAGAAAGTAGATTCCAAGGACGAGCAGAGGCATTTTTCTTTCCATACTGCCTCATACACAATAATAATATCATCAAATCTGAACTTTTTACACAGTTGCGATCTACGTGGAATGGATTATCTCCACAGCAAATCATTGAGCACATGACTCCCTATCAAAAACCATTTATGGCAATAGATCAGGGGATTACCAACTACGATAGCTCTGATTTGAATCAAAGATTGGAAAGGCTACATCGGCTGAGTAGTCCTTCAGCCATATACTCCTATATAATCAAAGTTGTTTATGAATATCAAACTAATAATCTATCCGAAGATATGTGCTTAAAATTTCTAGACTTCACCGAATCGTTCTTAGTTAGAAGAGCTATTATGGGGTTTGAACCTACTGGATTACATGCTCTATTTAAAGGCATGTGGAACGAAATTTCTCCCGATCCAACCGTCGATAAAATCATCGCCGCGATAGATTCTCGGCCTACTATTCAGAGTCCAAGTGATGAAGATATACGTACTGCTATAAAAACTCGACCATTAGCAAAAGCTAGAATTTGTAAATACCTATTAGCTGAAAGAGACATTTCTTTACCTGGGGATAATCCATCTGAAGACCCAACTATTGAACATATTCTACCACAATCGTACGACCGAATAGGTTATTGGGGTAATTTGTTCTCTCTAGATGAACATCGTGAACTAAAAGATACGTGGGCGAACTTAATACCTCTTTCAAATCCACTAAATAGTTCTCTACAGGCTGCGGATTATGATACCAAACGCCAACGCTATGAAGACGAGTCAATGTTCATAACGCCAAGACATTTAGCTAGTAATTGGTCTGAATGGACTATCGATTCTATAAATGACAGAGCAACTCAATTAGCAAACTGGGCTATAAAGCGATGGCCTAATAGTGCAAAAATGTAATTTTACTACGCATAACACCCCGGCCACGGCTACGGCCCATTCGGGCCTGCGCCCAACTAGCTTCGCGAGTTCGTGGGCGGTCAAGACATTCCCCGAATTGACTGAGATAGCCTCTATATAAATTAAAATTCAACCGACAAGGAGAACGAAGTCCATGACCGCAGCATTCCAGGTTTTGGGTGAGACCGAAAAAGGCCGCCAGAAAATTTGCGACATCAATGTCCTAATGCTGCAAGGACCACGCAGCTACACCCTGGTAAAGGTCATCGCCGAAGACGGCCTCTACGGAATCGGCGAGGCCTACGGCAGTCCGGGCGTGGGGGTGAAGGAGCAGATCGAGGCGATCAAGCCGTCCCTCATCGGGCGTGACCCGCTGGCGATCGATGTGCTCTACACGTTGATGGGTCAGAACCCAACCCCGGGAACGGGCTGGGCGGGGGCCAGCCGCACGGACGGCTCGGCCCACGCCCTGATGCGGGCCGCCAGCGGCATCGAGATGGCGCTGTGGGACCTGGCCGGCAAGATCCTGGGCGTGCCGTCGACCGTGCTGCTGGGGGGAAAGTTCCGCGACAAGGTGCGGGTTTACGACCACGCGCGACCGCGCGACATGCTCGACCGCGCTTCGTGTGCCGAGTGGGCCCAGCAGGTCAACGAAGACCCGGCCGGCATCACCTGCCACAAATTCGGCTTCCCCCACACTACGCCCGATACAGACGCCGGCCGCGATCTGGCGAACAGGGTGCTGACCGTGCGCGAACTGCGCCAGATCGAAGAAGGTTTTGCCAACTGCCGCGAGGCGCTCGGCTGGGACCACGACATCATGGTCCACTGCCACTGGGAATACGACGTGCGCACCGCAATCCAAATCGCCGAGGCCGTGGCGCCCATCAAGCCCGTATGGCTCGAAGACGCCATGATCGTCAACTACTCGGAGAGCTGGAAGCGGCTCACCGCCAGCTCCCCGGTCCCAATCTGCACGGGCGAAAACCTGTGGCGGCGCCACGAGTTTGCCGATTTCATCGTGCAACAGGGGTGCGATATCCTGCACCCAGACTTGCGCAACAGCGGCGGCTTTTTGGAAAACAAGCGCATTGCCGACATGGCCGAGGTGTGGGGGCTGCCGATGGCCACGCACAATACGGGCAGCCAGCTCAACACCTGGGCGACCTGCCAGTGGGCGGGATCGATCCGCGACT
>CAXGRO010000307.1:0-6830 GCA_964012055.1 uncultured bacterium | reverse complement strand
AGTCGCAAAGGCAACTGTTGGGATAACGCGCCGATGGAAAGCTTCATCGCCACACGCATGGCATCCATTTCAGCACTGATGGCCTTGTGGAAAGTTTTTAGAAAATTATCAAGTAATTGGTCTGCCATAGTGGTATACAGAGTTGGCGAGTATTGACCGAAGGGGATACTCTATAATAAGTTTGTCTGGTGACGAACGCCACAAGGTTTAATTTAGGCAAGGGAGGGTCTAGGTTATATGGTAGGTCTGCCAGCAACACAGTCTTATTTGCACAGGTTTTGGTTAGCCCTAATATTGCTTCTAAGCTGGAGCATGAGCGCTCAGAAAGCGGAGGCACAGGAGCGCGTCCTTAACTTGGCGCAGAGCGTGCGCCTGGCTCTTAAGCAAAATGAGGAGCTTTTACTGGCCCGAGCAGATCTGCATAGATCATCACAGAAAGTGCGTGAAGCTAGGGCGGATGGATTGCCTCGCCTAGATGTGGCGGTCGATTACGATCGCAACTGGTTGTTGCCGAAATTTGTTTTTGCAGGCAACGAGGTTAAGATCGGCACGGATAACAATATTACGAGTGTCTTACGCCTGCGACAACCGCTATACACTGGAGGAAGGGTGCGGGCTTCGCTAGCGTCGGCTCACTTGACAAAGGCGTTGGCCGGCGAGTTGGAACGTGAGGCTTTACAAGAGGTGGTTGGCCAGGTGGCCGCCAGTTTCTATGAAGTATTACTGGCCAAAGAACTGTTGAGGGTCAGCCAGCAAGGCCTAACAACGGGGCGCAAGAATTTACAGCAAGTTCGGGCTTTGCGCAAAGCAGGGCGCGCGTCTGATTACGATTTGCTAAGGGCTGAAGTTCAAGTAGCCAATCTACAGGCCGATTCATTACAGGTGCAAAACCTGTATGAGGCGGCAGATATGGCCTTTAAAAATACCATCGGTTTAGAGCTGGAAGTGCCGGTGCAAGTGGAAGGAGAATTTCGTGCAGAAACTCAGCTTGATCTGGCAGATCTGGAAGGCTTGGTGAGACTGGGCTTATTGCAACACCCGCAATTAAAACAATTCGAGCGTCGTCTAAAAATACAAAAGCGCCTCATTCAGGTAGAAAAGTCGGCATCGCGGCCATCTGTAGATTTGGTGGCTAGTGGCCAGTTGCAATTTCAAAATGATGAGTTAAATATTCTCGATGAAGATTGGAGCCGCAATTGGGACACTGGAATTAGTCTGGTCATGCCCTTATTTGACGGCATGCGCACCCGAGCTAGAGTGGCACAAGCTAAAGTCGACCTAACGCGCATCGAATTGCAACGCGATCAGGTGGAGAAGACCGTTCGTCTGAATGTGCGCCAAACTTGGCTGGACGTGCGCCAGTTTGGTGAACGTGTGGGAGCCCATGCGGCAACCGTTCATCAGGCTGAAAAGGGATTGAACATTGCCGAATCGCGTTATGCGGCAGGTGTGGGAACCCAATTGGAAGTGTTTGATGCGCAATTGTTGCTGGTCCGGGCACAAACAGATCATGCAACGGCGCAGCGCGACCGGGCGTTGGCGCTCATTCGTCTCGAACAAGCTACGGGTACATTAAGTGAAGAGCGGTTTCAATAGGGGGCCTATTAGGAGCTGAATTGTTGTGAATCGAGGAAAGGTCAACATGCATATGAACTCGCAGGATTTAGAGCAATTGGTCGCCAGAGTGCCCCTTTTTAAAGGCCTTTCCATCGGACCAGGTGCAAAGTGTGTTGGAAGCCGGAGAGGTAATAGAGTGCAAAAAAGGCAAAGTTCTATGTCGCGACGGCGATAAGAGTACGGCGCTGTACATTTTACTTGTAGGCCGTTTGCTGGTGCGTACTGGAGAAGTGAATCTGAGCAGTGTAGATCCGGTAGATATCGTTGGAGAGATGGGAGTCATTACCGGCATGCCGCGATCTGCTACGGTAGAAGCAGAAGATAATGTGCGCTTGCTTGTAATTAGCAAAGTAGACTTTGACGCTTTGTTAAGTACGAATGAAGGGTTGGCTGTGGTAATCTATAAAAGTACCATCGCTTCGCTGTGCCAGAAATTGCGCGACAATAACGCTAATTTAGTGCGGGCTCAATTACAGGAAAGCTACGAGATCGCGGCCTCTTCAATATAAACAAATGTGCTTTGGGTTGAACCAAAAATTCCATTCATCTTAAGGGCCTATAATTATGTCCGAAAAAGCGTTTAAAGTACGCGCGTCTTATTGCCATCACGGGGCCAGTGACGAAGATATCTACCAAATTTTGTGCCGCACCACAGATCCATTAACGCGCTCTTGGGAAAAGTTAGAAAGAGCGAAGAAGATTGTCCTCAAATTTAATATGATTAAACCTAAAGAGCGCATCGCCTATTTTGCCGGTCGCAGGCGCGAACTGGTGGATGATGCCGTCTGCAGAGCTGTTTTGCGATTGCTCAGAGAACGCACAGATGCCCATTTAGTAGCCACTGATACTTATCCATACGGCAATGGGCATGTCACTCCGAAAAGCTTTAATTATCGATATTTGCTCGATGAATACGGCGTCGAATTTGTAGATTCCAATTTGCCTCCTTTTTCGACCTATGCAGTGCCGGGCGGCGGCAGCATGTTCGATCAGTACTTGCTCAACGCCTGTTTTAAGGATGCCGATGAGGTGATTTCTGTAGCCAAGATGAAAAACCACGCGTTTATGGGCATCACGCTGACAGTTAAAAACTTATTCGGTTTGCCGCCCATGATTCCGCCCCAAGGACGAACGCGCGCCTATTATCACCATATTATTCGTCTTTCTTATCTATTGTCCGATTTAGCCATGATTACCCAACCTTGTTTAAATATAATCGACGCATTGACAGGGCAGTGGGGTAGAGAATGGGGGGGGCAAGGCCGCGTGTGTAATACCATTATAGCCGGTGATCATGCAGTAGCAACGGATGTGTGCGGTATGAATTTAATGGGGCACGATCCCTACACCGATTGGCCTACGCCTCCGTTTAGAAGAGATCGTAATCATCTGCTCATTGCCGCTGGCCGAGGATTCGGCACAGTGAATCTCGACGAAATTGATTTTAAAAGCGAAGTTGATGCCCCCTTGGCGAATTTCGATTCGGAAGAAACAGATACTCCTGAAACCGTGGCCAGTTGGCGTCGTACCACTTGTGAACAAGGGTTAATCTACCGCGATGAGCAAAAGGAAATTGTTGATAAGCACCGCGATAATTACATCTTTTTGCAAGATGGAGCAGTGGTTTGGAGTGGCGAAGATCCCAGTAATTTGGGGAGTCGACGCCAACTCAGCGGTACTAAAAAAGACAGTGCGTTGTGGCTTAAATATGTAGATCCAGAGGAATGGGAAGGCGAACACTATGAAGTTTATGAAGAGTGTCTAAAAACGGCGTCCTAAGGTGATATGAGATGGAAGTATTAGGTATAGATGTTGGTGGTACAGGCGTCAAGGGCGCCCCCGTTAACACGAAGACAGGGGAGCTACTTGCCGCTCGTTTTCGACTGCCTACGCCACAGCCGGCTACGCCAAAGAAAGTGGGCAAGACCGTGGCGGCTGTGGCCGCTCACTTTGCATGGAACGGTCGCATCGGTTGCGGTTTTCCTGCTGCCATCCGCAACGGCAAAACACTTACTGCCGCCAACATCTCTAAGAAATGGATAGGTGCAGACGGGCGAGGGGTATTTGAGGAAGCCACGGGGTGTAGCGTCGCACTAGGCAACGACGCAGATGTAGCGGGAATAGCGGAAATGCGGTTTGGTGCCGGCAAAGGTAGGCGAGGTTGTGTATTAATAGTAACGCTCGGCACGGGAATAGGAACAGCCCTTTTTTTTAACGGTCGCCTAGTGCCTAATACTGAATTGGGGCATATTGAAGTTGGCGGCAAAGATGCAGAAAAATGGGCTACTGAGAGTGTTAGAGAAAAACAAAAATTGAGTTGGAAGCAGTGGGCAGAGCAGGTGGATACTGTTCTTTGTCAACTGCACGCTTACTTATGGCCAGAATTGATTATAGTTGGCGGTGGGGTGAGTAAAAAGCACGATAAATTCTTCCCCTATCTCAATGTGCCGGCAGAAGTGGTGCCGGCACAATTGCGCAATGAGGCAGGCATGGTAGGGGCCGCTCTGATGGCGTCAGAGGAGAGCGAGATCAGAGAAAGCTGAGGGGGGGATTGTAAAGTCGTCTTGTCCTGTCTGAGCTCTTTATTGAGCCTTTGTTAATATTCCATTATTTTATAGGAGCAAAAAATTGCGAAAATTTCTCTGGAAGGGAGTATAGATCATACTATGATAAGAGGTGATAAAGACCTGGTTGTCGTCGGCGACCGGGTGCTTATAAAAGTTGATGAAGCAGAAGATCGCACGGAAGTAGGGCTCTATTTACCACCTACGGCTCTGGATAGGGAAGATGTACAAAGTGGCAAAGTGGAGGAGGTGGGGCCGGGTTTTCCTTTACCGCCCAAATTTGATGGCGACGATGTACCCTGGGGTGAAAACTCCGCCGAAGAGATGCGTTATATTCCCCTACAGGCTAGGAAGGGAGATCGAGCCATTTATCTGCGCAAAGATGGGGTTGAAATTAAGTTCGATACCGAGAAATATGTGGTAGTCCCGCACAGTGCAATACTGGTGCTAGTAAGAACAATTTGAATAGGTGATTTCAAATAAAACTGAGGACACAAAAACCCCCGTTTGTCTGATATGAAATCGACAAACGGGGGTTCATTTTATAAGTTGGATTAAAACGGGCCGGATCCAACCTGGTTTAGGAAGTCAAACGGCGCTGGCGTTTCCCAACTGCGGGACATATAGTCCTGCAGCGTCAAAACAAAGAGGATAATTATCCAAAAAAAGCCGGCTGCGGCAAAGACCCACATTAAGGGCGAGTTATACCGCACGTGCATGAAGAAAAGCACCACAAGGGAGGCTTTAGATATAGCAATAGCTAGAGCAACCGGCGTATTGAGCCAACCTAGCTCTACATAGGCAGCGGCTACTGTAATGACTGTGCCTATCATGAGTGAAAAGAAAACGAGAAAGTAAATCTTTAGCGGGACTATGTGATGTTCTGCGTGATGGTCTGCCATAGTTAGCGCCCCCCGATAAGGTAGAGCAGGGGAAAGAGGAAAATCCAGACAATGTCTACAAAGTGCCAGTAGAGACCAAAGTTTTCTATTGGATTATAATATTGTGTCGTATAAGCACCGCTGCGAATTTTAAATAATAGATAGATCATTAGACCAATACCAATGATCATGTGCAGGGCGTGCATACTGGTCATGACAAAGTAGAATGAGAAAAATATTTTTAGATGGCCAGCCATAGCTGCGTCATATGCTGCCGTATAGGGGCCATACGATAAGAAAGTGGAGGTGGGAACAAGGCCATCGTGATACTTGTGCGAATACTCGATGTATTTGACGCCTAGAAAGACGCCGCCCAGTAGCATGGTGGCAATTATCCAATTAAAGATGGCTTTCTGCCTACCTTGTTGGGCTGAGCGCACTGCCAGGGCTACAGTGAGACTGCTGCCGATGAGTACAACAGTGTTAAAGGTTCCCCATCCTAAGGATAGGTTGCGACTGCCCTCTACAAAGGCGTTATAGTACTCGTAGCGGTAGACTGCATAGCCGCCAAAAAGCCCACCAAAGAACATGATTTCCTGGGCGATAAAAGCCCACATGCCCATATTGGAGGCTTCGTATTGCTGCCCCAGGTCTTCAAAGTGGTGTTGCAGGCCGTGAGCGTGCGATTCAGACAACTTTTTCCTCCTGTTGTACTGGTGCAGTGGTGCTCTCTTCCCCGTGTTGGCCGTTTTTGTCGTAGGCGTATGCTTCTTCGGTGACGACGGGCATTGTTTCAAAGTTGTGCAGTGTGGGAGGGGTTTGTATTTCCCACTCGAGGCCTTTGGCGGTCCAGGGGTTTTGCGGCGCTCTGGGGCCTTTGAAGGCGGACCACAAGAGCGAGCCTATGAGGATTAGATAGCCCAAGCCGAGGACTGTGGCGCCGGCGCTGGACATGATGTGTAGGAGTTGAAACTCTTCCGGGTAGACGTGGTAACGCCGCGGCATCCCCAGATAGCCCAAGACAAACTGTGGAAAGAAGGTCAAGTTAAAGCCGACAAAAATAAGCGTGGCACTGGCTTTACCCATGCTTTCTGGGTACATGCGGCCAATGAATTTTGGCCACCAAAAGTGCAGGCCAGATAGAAAAGCCATAACCATGCCACCAACCATGACATAGTGAAAGTGGGCGACCACAAAGTAAGTGTCGTGCATGTGGATGTCTGTGCCCATAGTGGACAAGAAAAGTCCGGTTAAACCGCCAATGGTGAATAGGCCAACAAAACCCAGGGCATAAAGCATGGGAGATTCAAGAGAGATGGAGCCCTTGTAGAGGGTGGCCGTCCAGTTGAATATTTTGATGGCCGTGGGCACAGCAATCAGAAAGGTAATAAAAGAGAATACCATGCCGGCGTAGACCGATTGGCCGGTGGTAAACATGTGATGGCCCCAGACCAGAAAGCCGAGCACGGCGATGGCCAGGCTGGAAAAAGCCACAAAGGAATAACCAAAAATGCGCTTGCGGGCAAAGCAGGCGATTACCTCACTGATAACGCCAAAGCCGGGTACGATCATAATGTAGACCGCCGGGTGGGAGTAAAACCAGAAGAGGTGTTGGAACAAAATAGGATCGCCGCCTAGAGCCGGATCAAATATTCCTATGTGGAGGACGCGTTCGAGCGCCAACAGTAGCAGGGTGATGGCTACCACAGGAGTGCCCAAAATCATAATTAAGCTGGTGGCGTACTGGGCCCATATAAAGAGCGGCAGG
>CAXGRO010000306.1:0-6841 GCA_964012055.1 uncultured bacterium | reverse complement strand
GGCCGCGCCGCTTCGAGCTGGCCGGCCAGGCGGAAGAGGGTGGCTTCGTCGCCGTAGCGCCCGGCAAAGTGGGTGCCCACCGGCAAATTGGCGGCGTTCCAGCACAGCGGCACCGACATGGCCGGCTGCCCCGTGGCGTTAAAAATTTGGGTGAAGGGCATAAAGGCCAGCACCCGTTCGAGCCCTTGTTGGGACGAGTTAAAACGCGCAAAGTCAAAGGTGCTCAAGGGCACCGGCGGCTCCGCCAGGGTGGGGGTGAGCCAGACGTCGTATGTTGCAAAGAACTGCGCCATATCGCGGCTGATCCTTTGCAAGGCGTTCACGGCCAGCAGGTAATCCCCCGCGCCCACGCCGCACCCCTTCTCGTACATGTACCAGGTGAGCGGCTCAAAATCGGCGCCGCTAAACTGGGCGTTGTGCTGCCGCGCGATCCCGTCTATCGCCGCCGCCATGCCGGCCGAGAACACGGTGTCGAAAGCGTTCTCCACTGCCTCTCCGTCCAGCTCCGGCCGCGCCTCTTCCACCTGGTGCCCCAGCTCTTGGCACAATTCTGCCACCTCGCGTACGGCGTCAACGCAATCGGGATGCGCCTCGACGTCTTTTAACGTCTGGGTGGCAAAGGCCAGTCGCAAACGACCGGGGTCGGCCCCCACCTCCTGGGCAAACGGCCGCTGCGGTCGCTCGGCCCAGTACGGCGCGCCCGCATCGGGCCCCGCCGTGGCGTCCAAGAGCGCGGCGCTGTCCCTGACCGAGCGGGTGAGTGCGTGTTCGACCAGCAAGCCGTTCATGACATCGCCCCGATCTGGCCCCAGCGGGTTGCGCCCCCGCGTCGGTTTGAGTCCAAACACCCCGCAACACGCCGCCGGCATGCGGATGGACCCCCCGGCGTCGTTGCCGTGCGCCATGGGCACCAGCCCCGCCGCCACCGCCGCCGCCGCCCCGCCGCTGGAGCCGCCCGGCATGCGCTCCGTATCCCAGGGGTTGCGCGTCGCCCCAAAGAGGCGCGGCTCGGTGGTGGTGTGGCAGCCCAGCTCGGGCGTGTTGGTCAGCCCCACAATAATCAACCCGGACTTTTTTAAGCGCGCCACGAGTTCGCTGTCGTGGTCGGCGACAAAATCTTTTAGTACCGTCGCCCCCGAAGCCATGCGCACCCCGCTGTAGGAGGCGACCAGGTCTTTGAGCAGGAAGGGTACTCCGGCAAATACGCCGTCGGGCAATTTATTAGCTGTCGCAAGCGCCTGTTCGTACAGGGGCGTAATAACGGCATTGATTTTGGGGTTTACTTTTTCGATGCGTTCAATGGCCGCCTCTACCAATTCGCTGGGCTGGACATCGCCCTGGCGCACCATTTGGGCCTGGGCCGTGGCGTCTGTAAAAGCCAAGTCGTCGGTTAGTGCCATTTGGGTTGCTCCTGGGCGTTAAGGGCTGCGTTTGGCTTGGGGGTTCGTTTTTTTTGCATGGACTTGGTGGGTCCAGGGGACGTATGGTTTAATGACTGCGCTATTTCCCCAGACCTTGGCCCCCCTTCCCTAGTTTTCTTCGTTGTTATAGATTATCGCAAGTCACTGCCCATACCGCGTCTCAAGTAAACGGAAAAAATAACATAGAACAATTAGCAGTTGCAAAAAACATAGAATTTGAGGATCTGAGATGAGCGACCCAATTTTAAGTCCTGCACAAATCGAACGCTTTGACGCCGAGGGGTATCTGGTGCTCGATAATCTTTTTTCCGCGGCCGAAGTAGAACGCGTACTGGAAATCGCCCACCACGACCCCCAGCTCAAGGCCGACACCAAGTCCAACAACAATTTTGACGACGGCGCGGAGGGACTCGGCACCATCCTGGCCAACCGTCCCAATTTGGCCGACGACGCCTATTCTTGCCTGACACGCAGCCGGCGGGTGGTGGAGCCGATCGAACAATTGCTGGGCGACCGGGTGTTTCACTTCTACCACCTGATCATGCAAAAGGACCCGGGCACGGGCGGCTGGCAGTACCACCAGGATTACGGCTACCACTACAACGAATTCCTCTACCCCCACTACATCAGCTTTATGGTGGCGCTGGAAGCGGCGACGGCGGCCAACGGCTGCATTCGGGTGTACCGCGGTTCCAACCAATTGGGCCGGCTCGAACACCGCTCGTCGGGTTCGCAGCTGATCACCGACCCGACGCGTTTGGCGCTGGCGGCGCAGCACTTGGAAGAAGTGCACTGCGAGCTGGCGCCCGGCTCGGTGTTGTTTTTTCACGGCAATACGCTACACGCGTCGGCCGCTAATGCGAGCCAGCAGGGGCGCTGGTCCATTGTCGGCAGTTACGTGTCTATGTCGAACCCCTGGGTGATAGAAATTCCGGCCGGCAAGGACACTGCAGTGGAAAAGTTAGACGATGCAGATATGGCCGAGTTGGTGCAGCGCCACTGGGAGGTAGTTCAGTCTTAAAGGACTCATGCCGCCTCTTCCCCCAGGTGTTGCCGCAGCCGGCAGCGACCCGTCTGCCGGTCGTTCGAGTTGATCTTGCAAATGGCTGCCGGGTACGGCCCAAAAATTGGCACGGCCGGCGGCGCTGCAATCGCTTAAGAAGAAGGCGACCTTGACCGAGATGCGCGGGTGGATTTCCAGATCCCGGTTTAATTGCCCCGTATCGCGATGCCACCCCAAAGAGCGCACCGGACTGCTCGCCGGCACCTCGGGCGGCGCTTCCATGTAGAGGGTGTGGTAAATTTGAATGTTCCACCCCAGTATTCCCCACACCTTGGGGAACGTCGTGGGCCAGTCGACCAGGTTGAGAAAGAGCGGGTCGCGCCACAGCAAGTCGCGCACGTCGACGCGCTCCCCGGCGCCGAGGCCGTCCCGGCGCTGGGCGGCGGCCAGGCGGTCGACTGCGTCCGTCAACAGCGCCACTTGCGCAGTCGGCATCACATTTTCCAGCACCAGAAAACCGTCGCATTCAAACGCCGCACGTTCGGGGTTGGTCAGGGCAAATTCGATACAAGCGGGATCCATGTGCTCCACTCTCTATAGGGTGTGTTTGTGGACGCGTATTATTGTAGCGCATTCGAATAAGACCTACAAGGTGTGAATGAGACAGGGGCCGATCTTGCACTCCGTTTGTCGTACAAACAGCGCTCGCTCTAGTCGCTGGCTTAGCGGCTGTACTTTAGC
Source organism: uncultured bacterium (assembly GCA_964012055.1). GTDB lineage: Bacteria > Latescibacterota > UBA2968 > UBA8231 > UBA8231 > CAXGRO01. The sequence continues at coordinate 3,676 of CAXGRO010000306.1, read as the reverse complement.
TGAATCTGGATGGCGCTTTTGAACGTCTAAAAATGTGAAAAAATTGCACTATGACATGGCAATTCACTTTGTGTGAAAGCGCACAGATAGCCTCATTTTTCGCACAATTTTATCCATATAACGACAAGAACAACGAGATGGAAAATGTAAAAAAACAACCTAACTTTCTATTATTAAGCCATTTAAGAATTTAAAAATCAAATGGCACGAATTTTGCGAATGATAGAGTAAAGTCCCTTATTAGAATCGAAAAACAGGATAAAAGAATTGCCATGCGGTTAATGATTGTCGACGACTTCACGGCCATGCTCAAGATTATTCGCACCATTCTCAAAGGGCTGGGTTATACCGACATTGCCGAGGCCAAGGACGACGACGAGGCTTGGGAAAAATTGCAGGACGGCGGGGTCGACCTGCTCATTACCGACTGGAACATGCCCAATATGTCGGGCCTGGAGCTGGTTGAAAAGGTGCGCTCAAACCCGCCCACTTCCGAGCTGCCCATTATCATGTCCACTTCGCGCAACGTCAAGGAGGACTTCATCGCCGCAATGAAGGCGGGGGTGAACAACTACATCACCAAACCCTATAACCCGCAGCAGCTCGAAGACAAAATTGGCCAGGTTTTTAAAAAGATCAGGGCCCAGGCGCACAAGAAACTGGTGGCCGAGGCGCCCAAACTCGATCTGGGCCCCCTGCTCAACAACGCCGCCGCGATCACCATGCAGGACGATTTTCCCTTTGTCACCATCGTCGAAAAGGTCGTCGACGCCACCAACCTGGGGCGCCCCGAAAACGAGGACACCGGCCGCTTTCTCAACACCGCCGTCAAAGTGCTCGACAAGGTCAACCAGCAATTTCCAGACGTGCAGGTGCGCTACGTACTGGAAGACAACACCCACGCCATTATGCGCATGGTGCGCTTTCACCGCGAGCATCTCAAACTGCTGATGATCTCCGACGATATCGTCGGCGGCGGTCTAACCCTGGCGCGCCTGGCCGCGCTCAACCAGGAGGCGAGCTACAAGGTGTGCCTGATCTGTGAGATGCAATCGGAGTTTTCGGCCGCCCAGCGCGACGGCATGGAGAAGATGGGCATTCTGCTGCTGGAGCGGCGCAAGATTACCGACGAGGTGCTGGAAGACGTGTTTAAGGAATACGCCATAGCGGCGGCGCGCGAAACGTCCGATACCCTGGCGGTGGCCCCGGAGGAAATGAAAGATCGCCTGGAAGCCGACATCAGCCTCACCACCGAGCTGCCGGTGTTGCCGCAGGTCTACAACCGCATTATGAAACTGGCGCGCGATCCGGCCAGCAGCATGGCCGATTGGGCCGAGGCAGTGGAGACTGACCCGCTGAGCTCGGCCATGATCATGCGCCGGGCGCGCTCGCCCATTTACGGATTCTGCGACAAAGTTGAAGACGTCAAGCGCGCCGTCACCCTCATCGGCAAGGACGCGGTTAAAGACCTGGTGGCTTCTGCCGCGCTCAAGTCTTCGTTCAAGGGAGTCAAGGAAAAGGGCTTCAGCATCGAAGATTTTTGGCGCCACAGCGCCGCAGTGGGCCTGGCGGCGCGCATGCTGACCTTGCCCTTTGACGGCTCCGATTGGGACAACGACCAGCAGCGCTTTTTTGACGAGTGGCAGCCCGACGACGCAACGGTAGACAAACTAAAGGAATTTAATCTGGCGCGCTTTTTTGAATTGGGCGATGAGGAAGACCCTTTTGTGGGCGGCATGATGCACGACATTGGCAAGGTGGCCATGACCTGCGCCTACCCGGGTCTGTGGCCGCTCATTTTGCAGGCATCAGCGAGGGCGAAAACAAAATTCCGATGCGCGACGCCGAAGAACAGCTGACGGCGTCGTCCGACCACACCCACGTGGGTGCACTGCTGGCCAAAAATTGGGAGCTGGACCCGCAGCTCACCCGCGCCGTCGAGCGCCACCACAAGCCCGCTTCCAACGACGCCTACGCCCGCCTCATTTGCCTGGCCGACTTTATTGGCGGCGCCGTCCACCCGTTTCCGCGCGACGCCGTTTTTCCCCACGTGCTGCAGGTGCAAAAGCTGGCCGGCACGCCCGACCCCACGGTTGAACTCAAGGACGACGAGCGCGAGGCGCTGTACGATGAATTGATGGCGGCGAGTGAGGAGCGCGTGGTGCTGCACGGCGATTTGCACCATTGGAATATACTCAGTGGCCAGCGCGAGCCCTGGCTGGTTATTGACCCCAAGGGGCTGGTCGGCGATTCGGGGTATGAGGTGGGGGCCTTTTTGGCCAACCATCCCGAGGCATCGTGCGAGGGGAGGGACCGGCGCGAGTTGGCCATACAGCGCGTGCGCATTATGGCCGAGGAGTTGGACATGTCCGTTGAGCGCGTCGTCAAGTGGGGCATTGTGCTGGCCTTGATTTGGGGGCGCTGGGCGGCGAGCGGCGGCGACGACGGCTGGCGCTCCAGCGTCGAGCGCGCCAAGGCGTTGGAGGGCGTTCTGTAGGAATGCGGTGTGAGCAAAAGGAGAGCCACTGGGATGGGGCAGCAGATTGCCGCCCATCTTAATGGCCCATGACGAAACGCAGTTTCTGATTTAGGGCGGGAGGTCGTCGACAAGTCAGCTCAGTTTGTCGGCGACTTCGATCAGCGCCTTCATGTAGCCCACCGCATGGGCGCGGCCGCGCTGGTTCCAATCGGCGTCGCCGTCCATTTGCGGCACGTGGTCGGGAATCATAAAGCCGTCGAAGTTTACGTCTTTGAGTGTCTTGATCACTTCGAGGGTGTCGACGTTGCCGTCGCCGATAAAACATTCGTTGAAGCAGTCCATTGGCCCCTGTACGTCGCGGAAGTGGATGTAGAAGAGTTTTTGCTGGCCGCCAAAGTGGCGCAGGGCGTTTACCACGTTGTCGTGGCCGCCCATCTCGGACCAGCAGCCCATGCAGAAGTCGAGGCCGTGGTGGGGGCTGTTGAAGGTGTCCATGGCGCGTTTGAAGTGGTCGAGGCTGCGCATGATGCGGGCGACGCCGCCCAGTGATTCGACCGGCGGGTCGTCGGGGTGGAGGGCGAGTTTGACGTTGGCTTCTTCGGCCACTGGCAGGATGCGCTCCATGTAGTAGGCGTAGTTTTCCCAGATCTCTTCTTCGCTGAAAACGCGGCCGCGCTCGAGCGGGTCGCTAGCGTGGGCGGAAAGGTCAAAGCGGGTGGCGCGGGCGCCGCTTTTGAGCACGGCGTTGTCGGGCTCGCGCACCACGCCGGTGGAGACCCAGTGGTAGCCGAAGATGGGGATGCCGGCCTTGCCCAGGTTGCGGATGGTTTTGTGCATGTTGGCGATTTGCTGGTCGCGGCCGGGCAGGCCCAGCATGCACTGGTCGTAGTAGGAGATGGGCACGTTTTCGATGGCGGCCAGGCGCAGGCCGGCGGCTTCGCCGCGTTCGCGCAGCGATAGGAGGTCTTCGTAGTGCAGGTAGCCGTCGTCGGAGAGGGGGCAGTGGTAGAAGTTCATCTGGAAATCGTCGACGCCTAGTTGCTTGATGAAGGCGACTTTGTCGTCGGTGAGTTCGTTGAATTGTCCTAGACCTATTCTCATTTTTGGTGGTTTCCTTTTAGTGGTGTTTTAATTCAATACTGTGGACATTTTTTTTAAGTCATTGATAAATAACGACTTAGACAAATAGGTATTGAA
>CAXGRO010000305.1:0-6904 GCA_964012055.1 uncultured bacterium | reverse complement strand
ATGAAGTCCTGCCGCGCAACAGCCAGGCGTTCATTCAGATCGCGATGATTCATCTAGCCAGGCCAACCCCGCCGGGCCCTTTTATATATTTTTCACCGTGGCAAAAACCGATGGCCAAACCACGCTTTGCCCCCTTCAGCCCCGCCATAGCCAGTATAACGCAGCCAGCTGTCCGCATCCGACTTATTTGACAATACACCCGAAATAGTCAATTAATAAAATCATACTACTCTACACCAACCCTACAGATTGGAACACACCTATGCCCCTACCCAGGCCCGAAGTAATCCTCCCGCTCATCTCGCTCCTCCTCCTCTGCAATGCACCCGACGCCGCCGGCCTAACCCTCTACCGAGTCGGCTCCCCCTTTTCCACCACCGAAAAAGACAGCCTGCAAAACATCGGCGTCGACTACCGCGAACTCACCTGGTCCGCCTCCCTGCTCGAACACGACCTGCAGCCCGACTCGCTACAGGCCGGCAAGCTGCAACCCAATTTCTTTGACGTAAGCGCCAACATCGCCGTCGGCACTCTCAACCGCGGCGGCTTTATAAACGTCTTCCTCTTCGCCAGCGAAAACTCCGAAATCGGCCAGGTGATGCTCGACGGCGATCCCACTACCGCCTATATATGGGAAGCCATAGACCCCGAACAATTCGCCAACGACAGCTTCGGCTGGATAAAAGAAAAACAGCCCGAAACCGCCACCATTGACCTGGGCGGCGTTTTCCGCGTTAGTGAAGTGCGCTTCCGGCCCCTCAAGGAACACCCGGAACACTTTATTGAACACTTTCGCATTGGCGTCAGCGACGAAAACCGCAGGCACGGCAGAGGCTCCGGCATAGGCTCGGCCTTTTACGAGCCCATTTTGGAAGTAGTAGAAAACACCAAAACCGATGTTATAGCCGTTTTGGACGAGCCGGTAGAGACGCGCTACATACAATTGCAGATCGTTCGCGTAACCGGCAAGGCCGTGGGCATTGCCGAGTTGGAGATCTTCGGCGGCGGTTTTGTCAGCCGCGCCGCCTACGAAACCGATGTGATCGAGCTGGACGACATCGCCAGCCTGGGCAAAATCCGCTGGTCGGGCCAGCGCGCCCCCAACGCCCACATCGACATCCGCACCCGCTCGGGCAGCGACCCGCACCCGGATATCTTCTGGCTAACCCGCGAAGAGCAACAGGACAGCGTGCGCTTTTTGCGCGGCGGCGGCAACATGAGCATGGCCGAGTACAAAAACACCTACGATAAACTCGACAGCTTTTTTAAGCCAGAAGACCCGCGCCATTGGGTCAGCCCCGACACCCAAAACTGGGGTTTCTGGTCGAGCGCCTACCTCTTTGAAAACCCCGGCGTCGACATTTTGTCTCTCGGGACGCGGCAGTACTTTCAGCTGCGCGTCGATTTTGTCTCTAACATTGCGCACGGCGGCCACATCGACTACCTGGAATTTGAGGCGTCGTCGCCGCCCGCCGTGCGCCGCCTGCTGGCCGAAATTTCGCCCACCCAAACCGCGGTGGGCGATCCAACGCACTTCACCTACTACATCAAACCGACCATTCGCTCGGGCGACAGCAGCTTTGACGGCATAGAAATTTTCACGCCCTCGCGCCTAGTGACAGTCGATTCGCTGCGCATAGACGGAATCAATCAAGAGGATTTTGCCTGGCAACTCACCGACGACGGCCTGGGCTTTGAAGTGCAACTGCCGCGCAGACTAGAAACCACCGACAGCGGCGCCCTGATCGAAATCGTCTTCAACACCCCAGTGCTGCGCGAAGTGGGGACCCAATTTGACGGCCGGGTGTTCGACAGCGAAAAAACCAACGAGGTGCGCCAGCGCGTCACCCCAGGCAACGCCGCCGCCGAGATCAGCAGCGATCAATTGTCAGTGACCACGGAGCTGAGCCAATCGCTGGTGTTCTCGCCGCAAATTGCGCCCAACCCGTTTACCCCCAACGGCGACGGCGTCAACGACGTGGTCAACATCTCCTACAAGCTTCTGCGCCTGACCTCGGCCGTGCCCATTGCCATTGAAATCTTCGACCTCTCGGGCCGCCTGGTAAAACAGGTATACACTGGCGAAGACCCACTGGGCGACTACGCCCATATATGGGACGGCACCGACAGCGCCAACCAACTGGTGCCCCCCGGGCTCTACCTCTACCACATAGTGGCGGACCTCGAATCGGGAAAAGAAACCAGCAGCGGCATCCTCGCCGTGGCGTATTGATTCTTTTAGCCCTCGGTCCAGTATTCCATATACAAACAACGGGAAAACACTTTGGTTATTCTGCTCTATGGCAGCATTTATAGTATTGTCACAAATTAGGCGATAAGTGTAAATTCTATTAACCGAAGATTAACTCCAACTAGAGCAGGTCATCATAAAAACTGTGCGTAACTTCGCAGAAAGTCATGAGGAACCGTAATGAAACTTTCTTTAGAATTATCACAAAACGAACGGGAACGAATAGAAAAAGCAGCGGCCTCGTTAGGTCTTCTATCCGAGGAGTTAGTTCGAGCCGCAGTAAACGATCTTTGCAGCCAACCCAAGGAGGATTTTCAACAAGTCGCCAATAGAGTATTAGAAAAAAACAAAGAGCTTTATAAACGATTGAGTTAATGCGCTTCCTCTTGAGCCCAACCGTCCGTCCGTATTGAACAATTCGCGCATTTGCCGCATCTCTCCAGTGGTGGCAAAGACGCGGGCGCCGATGCCGTCGCGGTTGCTCTCTACGCCCACAAGATCAATAGAGAGATAGTGATTGCCATTGCCCCGATTGCGGAAAATCTCACCGTCTATACCATTATCGACAAAACCGTCGCCATCGTAATCCCCTATTGCGGACAAAGCTGAGACCCCCAGTTGAAAGGGGCGCTCGACAAAGAAGAGATCTCCGTTGTTCTCGAAGAAGGTGGGCTCACCTAAACCGGGAAACAGATCAAGATCGCCGTCGTTGTCGTAATCCACTAAATCGCCAAAGTTTGCGTCGGCTGCGCTGAGCCGTTGCAAACCGACATTGTCCGTGACATCGAGAAATTCCCCCTCGCCCAGGTTTAAAAACAACGTCGAACGCTCCGACAAAATCGACTCCTCTGCGCCTTCGGTTATACGCGCCGTGGTGGTCGCATAGAGATCTATATCGCCGTCGTTGTCGATATCGCCGGCCGCAGCCCCAAAAGAACCTCCCAACACCCCGGTCTCCTGGGTCGTTGCATCGCGGAATACGCCCTCTTCATTAAAAAAGAGACGGTTGGGCGATTCAGCGACAGGCACGTAGAGATCGTGCCAGCCGTCGTCGTTAAAATCGACCGCCGTCACACCAAAACCCGTGCCGCCACTAAACGGCGAGTCAGGCCCATGCCACTCCACATCCAGCCCTACCGCTGCCGTCACATCGCCAAAAGTGCCGCCGCCGTTGTTGCGTTACAATGTATTCTGATAATCTTCAAACCCCTCCAGAAAAGTCCAATTGCTCACATAGAGGTCGAGAAAGCCGTCGCGATTGTAGTCAAACCACAGCGCGATATTAGAAATCAACTCCTCGCCAAGACCCGCTTGCCGGCCCACCTCAACAAAGCTCGCACGAACGTTTGGCTTCATGCAATATAGATAGTGGTCCCCCTTCACCTCTAGCGTCCAACCAGAACTAACCCCAACCACCCCCGCGACCCACTGCTCAATGACTTCCTCCTGCGCAAAAGCAGTTTCGGCAGTCGATACCCCCAATAAAAATAGACCAAACCAAACTGCTGTTTTGCTACCGAACATTGCATTTTCTCCAACTCTAAGTGGACTATTATTACCTGACCAGGGTTAAAGCGAAAGATGAGCCATTAAATGAAAACACTCATGTAATAAATAGACTTATCTCATTGATAATAAATGATTAAAATATAACCTCTTGTTTTTTTCAGCGCCATTTAGCTAGCCTTTTTTCGGCCCGATTCCTGTTTTTCGGACAAAATCCTGGAAAAATTCCTGTTTTCTGGACAAGATGGTGGGAATATAAGAAATAACACTTATAGAGAAAGATGTTAGTATTAATAAAATATGGAAGTTATAACATTCCTATTTTTTGGACACCGTCCGATTGCCGCGAGACCTAAAGACATCATTTAGTTACTTGAAATAAGTTCTCATATTTGCTAACCTTAAGAAATGGCATACTCCATCGAATACTTCCACCCCCGCGTCAAAGCCGAAATTGAGAATTGGCCATTCGGTATTCTGGCAGACTACGCGCGAATGGTGGAACTTTTGATGGAATTTGGCCCTGACCTGCGAATGCCCGACTCACGCGCGCTCGTAGCAGCTTGTTCGAACTAAGACCTCGTGGACGCGAAGGCATCGGGCGGGCATTGTACTGTTATGTAACAGGTCGGCGCGTAATAATCTTGCATGCTTTTATAAAGAAAACACAGTCGACCCCGCAACGCGATCTACGCATCGCCCGCAAAAGGATAAAAGAGGTAAAATAATGGCTGACATCAACTACCAACCCATCGCGCACGACCATGACGAGTTTCTCAAAATGGCTCGAAAACGCCCAGGTTTCGATAAGGCATATGAGGATTTGGCAGATGAGTACTCGCTGGTGCAGGAATTGCTCGCGGCCAGATCAAGAGCCGGTCTCACACAGGAGCAAGTCGCGCAGTCCATGGGAACAACCAAGAGCGCAGTATCGCGCTTGGAAGCCGCCGGCAAACACTCGCCCTCGGTAGCAACGCTCAAAAAATACGCCAAGGCCGTCGGCTGCCAGGTCGAGATCCGTCTCCACCCAGTTTCTAAGCCACCTAGAACGTCTGATACGCGGCCCCCCCCCCGCTGAAACCATTAAAAACACACATTGCCCTCGACCTCCAATAATTGTATCTTGATAAAAATCACTTGCGCCTCTTAGTAATGTTTTAGATCTGTGGGGGAATCCTATGCATCTAGCTCAATCGAACCACAAACCGCTCAAAACCATCCTCATCCTCGCATTGACCCTGGCCACGGCCACAATGAGCTGGGCCCAGCAAGGCTATTCCGTCTTATCCGACAAAGTGGTCATCGACACCAAAGAACACTGGAACCAGTGGAAATCGGCCGCCCGCACCATTCAAATCACCGACAACGGCGTCAAACCCGCCTTCATCCGCAAAAGCACCACCGTGCAAATAGACGGCGTAGAAACCGTAGTCCCGGGCATCAACGCCGCCGCCAACGCCATCGAATTGGGCGGCGGGGTATTTTTTGCCGGCAGCAACGCCGCGCAGGTCGCCAACGTCATGGACGGCGACATGGAAACCTATTGGGAGCCCGACACCAACGCCCCCATGCAGGACTGGTGGCTGCAAATCGATTTGGGCCGCGCCGTGGCCGGCCAAAAAATCGTGCTCAAATTTGTCGACGAAGACCTGGGCGACCCCTTCCTGCAATTCCGCGTCACCACCTCGCAGGGCGAAGAAAACGTCGGCTCCTTCCTGTTTAGAAAACGCTTTAGAACCAACAAACCAGTCAAGCACGAGCGCGTATTTGAAGTTGACCTGACCACCCAATTGCCCTCCAAATGGCCCCTCGTGCGCGGCGACTTTACCGGCGACCTGTTCCGCTACGTCGGCGTGGGCGTTACCGACAGCGACTACGGCAAAGCCCGGGCCGTCTCCCAGGAAGTCTACGAGAGCCTGCCCGCCAGCCAGCAGGGCGAAATCGAGTACTTTCGCCGCCAGCCCTCCGGCAAATTGCGCTTGCTCAACGGCCAAGAAGACTGGGACGCCCTCGCCGGCAGCGAGCGCCAGGGACCCCGGGTTTTCTACCGCCGCGAAATGCCCCGGCTCGCCGAAGTAGAAGTGTGGTCGGTGGGCGACAACATCGGCATTGGCACCGTGGAGCGCGGCGGCAACATCGTCAGCTGGGAAAACAACGGCGCCGAAGGCGTGGTGGTGGACGGCGACCTCTACAGTCCCGAAAACGCCCTCTACTGGCCCGCCCAGGGCGGCTACAACCCCGACAAAATCCTGCCCTCGCAACCCCCCGACGTCGAGCGCTCTCTGTTTATCGACCTGGCGGGTTCTTACTGGGTCGACAATATTCGCATAATCCAGACGCCCCACACCTCTTCGTGGACCGGCCCCTTTCGCGCCTATAGATTGGAAGTTTCGGACGGTTCCACCAACGCCGGCGGCAGCCTGGCCTGGAAAACCGTGGGCTCGCTCGACAATATCGCCGAGAACCAGCGCTACCACGACTTTAAATTTCCGCTCACCAAAGTGGAACACTTCGCCTACACCTACCGGCTCTTTGTCGGCGCCGACTCCTTCGCCCTCTCCGAGGTCCAGCTCTTCGGCGAAGGCTACATGCCCGAGTCGCGCATTACCTCGGTCTTTGACGGTCCCTCTGCCTTCATAGAACTGGGCAACGAGGCCCAAAACCTCACCACCATAGAGTGGGACGCCGACACCCCGCCGGGCACCTCCATCATCCTGCAAACACGCACCGGCAACACTGTTGAAACCGTCACCCACTACTACAAGAAGAACGGCGAGGAATACCCCGGCACCGAAGAAGAAGCCGCCGAAGCGCACGCCACCGACAAGAAGTTCTTTGGCGACTCCGCCGTGGGCCCCATCATCTCCGAAACCATTTCCGGCAGCGATTGGAGCAGCTGGAGCCAGCCCTATACCCAATCGGGCCAAACCATCAACTCCCCCAGCCCCAGGAAATACGCCGCCATCCAGGCGATCTTTTTGACCGACGTCCCCCAGGAGGCAGCCACGCTGCGCTCGGTAACGCTCAATTTTACCACCCCTGTAGCCCGTACCGTGGTCGGCGAAGTACTGCCGTCGCGGCTCGAAGAAATCGGCACCAAACAAGATCTCACCTACCTCCTACGCTCAACCTTTGAAGCGGCTAACC
>CAXGRO010000304.1:0-6908 GCA_964012055.1 uncultured bacterium | reverse complement strand
GGCCGTGGCCGGTGGATCCGGAAGGGACGCCGTTTGGGGGCGTGCCCGGACAGATTAATTGCGGGTATTATCTGGATGAGATTACTATGGAGAATGGGCCCATTGTCATTGTGCCGGGGAGTCATCGGGCACTCTTTAGGCCGCCGGAGGGGCATCCGAAATTTCCGGACGAGAAGTACGTGCTGGCCAAGCCGAGGCAGGCGGTGTTTTTTTCGGGGTGGCTGTACCACCGGGGGGCGGCCAATCGTTCGGAGCAGCGGCGGCGGGTTTGTTTGATGTGTTATCAGAACGCCTGGATGAAATCGCGCGAGCCCTTTGACGGGCCGCGCGTTACAGAGATAAAGGAGAATGGGACGCCGTTGCAGAAACTGCTTTTGGGGGGCGTGCCCAGCTGGTAGGGTGGTCTGGCTTGGTCGACTTAGTTTTGGACGCTATGCTTTGAGTTTTTAGCTCGACTGGAATTTGGTCGACTTTGCTTGAGATACGGGCCTTTCGGCTATTCAGCTCGACTGGAACCTGGCCAACTTCTGTTTGAACTCGGGCCGTTCGAGGACTTCCTTGTTGACGATGGAGTGCGGGATTTCGCCGCGCAGGATTTTGGCGGCTTGGCTCAGTTTGTCGCTCCAGGCGCCCATGTAGTATTCGTCGGTGTGGCACAGGGAGTGGGGGGAGACCACCACGTTGTCCATTTTGAGTAAGGGATTGTTGGGGTCGACGGGTTCTTGTTCAAAGACGTCGAGGCCGGCGCCGCTTATCCAGCCCTCCTGCAGGGCGCGGATGAGGGCGACCTCGTCGACCACGGCGCCGCGCGCGGTGCTGATGAGATAGGCGCTGGGTTTCATCTGGCGCAGCTGGGCTTCGCCGAAGAGGTGGTGGGTTTTGTCGTTGAGGGGAACGCTGATGCTGACGAAGTCGGATTCGGCTAACAATGTTTTCATGTCGACCAGTTCGACGCCGACGTCTTCCATGGCTTGCGGGTCGACGAAGGGGTCGCAGGCCAGGTGGCGCATGCCGAAGGGCTGGGCGACGACAAAGACTTCGCGGCCGATATTGCCGACGCCGATGGAGCCCAGCGTTTTTCCGGTGAGCCCCTGGCTCTCCAGTTTTACTTTGCCCCATTGTCCCTGTCGAGTTAAGCGGTCTTTTTCAAAGAGGCGGGTGGCCAGGGTGAGGACGAAGGTGAGGATGGCGCTGGCCATGGGGCGGCGCACGGCGTCGGGGGCCAGGCACAGCGCCGCGCCGGCGTCGGTGAGGGCGTCCATTGCCAGGTGGTCGTAGCCGACGCCGGTGTAGAGCACGGCGACGAGGCGGTCGTTGTCGGCGACCGACTGGGCGGTCCAATGGGTGGCGCTGGAGATCACCATGTCGCAGCCTTCGATCTGCGCTGGTGTGAGTTCCGGGAGAAATTCGGGGATCATGTGCCAGTCTAGGTCGGGCAGGTCGTCCAGGAGGGCGAGGCCGGGGCCGGGGATGATCAGATTTCCATCTGTATCAAAGAAATCTCTGGTAATGCCGAGTTTTGCTTTTCCCATGATCATTCCTATTGGTAAATAGACAGGGCCTGGACGGCGCCCTCGCGCAGCAGGTCGTATTCGCTGCCGCGCAGGCGGCCGAACAATTGGATGCCGTCCTGGCGCTGGGCTTCGTACTCTTGGCGGGTTTTGGGGTAGACGGCCGGCTCGGTGGCCAGGCCTTTGGCCAGGGCGATGTCGACGACGCTCTGGATGGCTTTGACGACTTCGGGGTGTTCCCACTGGCCGTGGTAACCCATGGTCGCGGCCAGATCGCCGGGGCCAAAGACGACGCCGTCGACCCACTGGTTGGAGAGCATGGCTTCGGAGTTTTTTACGCCCTCGTGGGATTCGATTTTGAGCAGCAGCAGGGTGGCGTCGTTGGCCTCCTGGCAGTAGCGGGCGGCGTCGACGGCGGCGTGCCCGACGTTGGCGCCCATGGCCAGGCCGCGCTCGCCAACGGGGGCGTATTTCATCCAGCGCACCAGGTCTTCCACCTGGTCGGGGCGGTCGGCGTGGGAGAGGCAAATGCCCAGGGCGCCGGCGTCGAGCATGCGGGATATGAAGGGGCGGTCGGGGACGAGGGCGGTGACTGTGGGGGAGAGGCCGTTGTCGCGCGCCATGACGAGGAAGTTGGTCAGGGTTTCTTCGTTGTGCACGACGTGTTCGTTTTCGACGAAGAGCAGGTTATAGCCGGCGGCGGCGACGATTTTGACTACGGAGGGGTGCAGCGATTCGAAGACGTTAAAGCCCAAAAGGACGCCGCCGCTTTTGAGGATCTCTTTGGCCGGGTTAGCGATGGTGGGTTGGTCTGCGGACATAGTTCTACTCGCGGGAAAATTTGCTTAAGACATTTTGGGTGACGCGCGACACGTTGTTGTCGCCGTTGTTGTAAGACAGGCTGGCGCACCAGCTGATGGAGCCGACGGAGAATACGGCGCCGCTGTTGGGGCCTTCAAAGTAGACCATGTCGGAGCGGATCAATTCGTTGGCGGTGCCGCCGGTGTTGGGGGAGGAGGCGAATTGGTCTTCGATGGCCAGTTGGTAGAAGTCGGAGTAACCGCTGGCGGTGGCCAGCAGGAGGGCGTGGTGGGGCGTGCCCAGGGCGTGGTCGACGCGGTCTATTTCAAAACCGCCGGCGCCGTGTGATAATACCAGGGCCGAAAAGTCGCCGATGAGTTCGTCGTCGCCGATGCCTTCAAAAATGAAGGCGGCGCGCGGGTCAAAGCTGTCGGGCTGGCGCTGGTAGGGGCGGTTGGTGCCGCCGCCCTGGGAGGTGAAACCGACGCCGACCACTTTTTGCGGGGCGCGGTCGCGAAAGCGCCATAGCCCGCCCATTTCGCCGGTGGTGCTGTGGTAGCACTCGCCCGGCCGGGCTTCCCAGGCCCGGGTGCCGCGCCAGCGCCGCACTTCGACGACGTGGGGGCGGTGGGGGTCGTAGGAGGTGATCCAGTAAAAGCCGTTGCCGCCTAGATACATGAGGCGGCCGCCTTCGGCCTGGTACGAATCCAGGCCGTTTAGCATGCGGGTGCTCCAGTATTCGGGGTGGGTTGAGGTGACGACGACTTTATAGGGGTTGAGGCGATGGGCGCCTTCGCGGTCGAGTTCGTCGTCGGTGATGACGTCGTAGGCAAAACCCTTTTCGTCCATCCAGTTGAGCAGGTGGAGTTCGGCGGTGAGGTGGCGCGGCCAGGTGGCGGCCAGCGATTTGGCGGGCATGCGGTAGAGCGGGCGGAAGTTGAGGATGGGCCGTAGCAGGGACGAATAGCAAACGCCCGAGCCGTCGCTGTGCGATTCGTAGCAGCTGAGGAGGCGGTGGTCTTTCATGTACTGGTCTTGCGGCGTCATCTCTTCGTTGTCCTGCAAGCGCAGGGCGTCGCGGATGGGGTCGGCGAAGCGCTGGTTGGCGTAGATGAGGTAGCTGGCGGTGGAGGCGAGGAAGGCGATGGGGGCACGCGCCGCGCCGGGCTTGGGGGTGACGAAGAAGGGCACGTAATCTTCGCCCTCGGCGTTGCTCAGGTGGGCGGCGTACACACCGTTGGGCCAATCGTCCGGCACAGTCCACTCAAAGGCCACGTCCCACTGGGCGTCTTCCAGGTCGTCGTCGTGGAAGTGGATGGCGCCGTATTTTTCGGGCGCGTGGACAAAACACATTTCGTCGTCGTACCAATTGTGACCGGTCATCGCCCGGGTGGGGAGGTTGACGGCGCGGCCGTGCAATTGGTGGGTGTGGGTGTCGCTTATTTTGGTGGAACCGATGTCGAGGGAGAAGTCCCAGTTGGCGATCAGGGCGGCGTCGGCGTCGGGAATGGCGTCGTAGGGCGCTTGTTCGGGAATTTGGAGCGGGTGGTCGTAGAGTCGCGGGTTGTCGATTTTGCCGTTGTAATGCGATGAGGTGAGGGGGCCGTCGTCGCTATCTTGCCACGTAGCCGCCATGAGGAAATCTGACTCGTTTTCGGCGATAGCGTTGGTTGCGATCGTTTCTCTGGTGGTGGCTGTTGCGCTGTCTACCGGCCATTGGACTTGCGGGCGCTGATAAAGGCAGACTTCGCCGCTGGCGGCGTCGTAAGTGGCGGCGATGAAAGTCCATTGGGATTTTTTCAGGGGGACGCCGGTGCACACTTTGTGGACTTGGTCGGCGTTGCCGATCCACAACGCCAGGGAGCCGTCCTCGTCGATGCACAGGCTGTAGCCCGAGTGGGCGTCGGGGGACAATTTGGAGAGCAGGCTCTGCACGCCTTTTTCTGGCGTGGTGGGATAAATCCAGGCTTGCAGAGTCAGTCCGGTTGTACCGCTTAATAGAGTGTTATGCGGGATAAGGGCGTACGAGCCGTTGTGGATGGTTTGCCACCTGCCCTGGTACTCGCCGTCGACGGAGCAGGGTGTCTCGTCGTACTTGAAGCCGGGGCTGGCGGGGTTGCTGTCGGTGTGGCGCAGCCGGATGAAGCGGGCGCGGTAGGTGGGTACCTGGGTGCTGACCATAAAGCGAATGGTTTGCCCGGACTGGACGCTGAAGCGGTCGGTGTATCCCACGATTTTCATAGCTCGGCCTGTACCTTCTCCTTGAGTCCATCCATAAATTCCACCAGGCAGAGGCAGTCGGCGCCGGCCTGGAACCACTGGACGCCCATCTTTGCCAGGCGGCCGATTTGCTGGGCGTCGGTGTTGCGGCCGCAGCCGACGGGTTTGCCGGCCTTTTGGGCGCTGGCGACGACTTTTAGGGTTCGAGGTCGGCGGAAGTGTGGATGTACTTCATTATGTTTTCTCTCAGTGTTCCTCCACCATGCCTAACGACGGAGCGCCGTCGCGGCCGTCCATGGTTTTTTGCACTCTGTCGATTAATTGCATTACCGGGAAGACTTCGGAGCAGCTGGCGAGGGCTTTGCGGTTTTCGCGGATGGCGTTGAAGAATTCGCCGTCCTGGGCGACTACGCTGTCGGGGCCTTCCACTTTGATCTCGTTGCCCTCGTGGTCGGTCAGTTTGCCGCCGTTCGACAGGTAGGTCGCTTCTTCGCCGATAAAGCGGAAGGAGCCCTGGATGCCGCCGTGGTTGTTAAACGATTGCGCCGCGCTCACCAGGCAGCCGTTTTGCGCCTTGAGGCCGATGGTGATGTCCATGGGCACTTTTAAAGTCTCGTGGATGGGGCCGCACTGGCCCCAGGCTTGCATGTTGGGGTCGCCGAGAATCCAGTAGACCATGTCGAGCATGTGGCAGGCCTGGTGCCACAGCAGGTCGTCGGTCCAGATGCGCGGCTTGCCAAAGCGGTTTTCGTTGATGCGGCGGAAAAAGTAAGTCTGCTGAACGATGTGGTGCAGGTGGAGATTGCCCGCTTGTACTTCCTCGTAGACTTTGCGCAGGCCCGGCATAAAGCGCTGGGTGTGGCACATCATGGCGACCTTGCCCGAGCGCTCTTCGGCGTCGACGACTTGCTGGGCCTCGGCCAGCGACAGGCCCATGGGCAGTTCGAGCAAGACGTGTTTGCCCTTGTCGAGCGCCAGTACGGTTTGGGCGCAGTGCAATTGGTTGGGGCTGGTGATGATGGCGGCGTCGACGCCGGGCTGGTCGAGGCATTCTTCCAGGTCGGTCGACACGTGGCCGATGTTGTGCTCGCGGGCAAAGGCCTCGGCGTCGGCCAAAATGCCGCCGGCCACTGATACCACCTCTACGTCGGGCAATTCTTTGAGTGCGTCGATGTGGGTGATTCCCTGGGCGCCTTCGCCCACCAGGCAGACTTTCATTTTGATGTTCTCCTTTTTCTTATCCGGCTTAAAAACAGCAGACAGTTAGTTTGCCCATTGAGGGCGTGCTGCGCAAGAACTTTTCACAGAACGTTTATTCTGCCGGCTCTGCGGGTAGCGCCACGTCCTGGCGCAAAGCAAAAACCCGGTCTTCGTATATATAGGCCTGGTGGAACTCGTCCCAATGGGCGCCGCCGGCGATTATCAGGCGCTCGCCCAGGGTGTGAGCCGCTCCCCAGGACTGGTCGGTGGGCAGGCTGGGGGCGGCGAGCCACTGGCGGTGGGCGGGGTTGTAGCGGTGGCTGGTGCGCAAGCGCGATCCGCCCATGACCCAGATTTCGTTTTTATAGACGCCCACCAGGGCCGCCTGGGGCGATTGGGGCAGCTGGGGCAGGTCGGCATCCCACGCGCCCGTCTGAGGATCGTAGGCGAAAAATCCTTCTCTGTTGATGCAGTAGAGGAGGCCGCCCAAAACGCAGCCGGCGGCCTGATTAAACGGCGCCGAGATGGGGGCTTCAAAGCGCCAGGCGTCTTCGCCCGGGGCTAGGCTCTCGACGGAGGTCTCGGCGCCGCTTGGACTGGTGCCGCCAATGCAATAGAGCCGCCCGGCGGTGGCCAGCACCGTGGGTTCGTTGCGGGCGATGTTGAGGGAGGGCGCCTGAACCCAGCTGGCGCTTTTTATGTCGTAGTAGTGCACCGCGTCGAGGGGCAGGCGTTCGCCGTCGGGGTCGTCGGGTTCGCGCAGGTTGGCCGAGCCGCCCACCACCCAGATGTTGCCGTCGAAAACGGCCAGGCCGTTGTAGCAGCGGGGAAAGGGCATGCGGCTGACTACGGTCCAGCGGTCGTAGGCGGATTCGTAGGCGAAGAGTTCGTCAAAGACGTGAGTTTGCGGCGGAAAACCCCAGTCGGCGGTGAGGCCGCCCACGGTGTAGAGTTTGTCCTCTAGTACGACGGAAAAAATGTCGTGGTTGCCCCCGGGCAGGCGGCCGAGGGCGCGCCAGTGTTGTTGCCAGGCTTGCGGCGAGGGCGGGTAGTAGAAGAGGTCGGCAGAGGTAGCGGCCCAGATGCCGCCGTCGCGGTCGACGTAGGTGCGGCGTACGGCTTGCGGCGCGTTGGGCAGGGGGGGGGGGCGTGGTTTGCCCTGGGCGGCGACGTCTA
>CAXGRO010000303.1:0-6914 GCA_964012055.1 uncultured bacterium | reverse complement strand
TTGACGGCGTGCACATCGCCGTAGTGTTTCGACAGGTCCAGTATTTCCAGCATGGTTACCTCCGACCTTTAGGGATTGGCGCTGTTGGCGCTAAGATACGGATCTCTGGATGCGATGTCTACGTCGATGGATACGGAATCGCTCATGGATATCCAGGTGCTGTCCATGCTGGCGACCACAAAGACCGATACGACGAGGACAAGGACGACGAGGTAGAGTATTCCCACGTCGTTAAGCCAGGTTTTGAAGTTGTTGGGACGGTTTGGGTTATTCACGGTCTTATGGCTCCCTCAAATTTTTTATATACAATGAGTTATGTATAAAGAGAGGTGTTTTACCGCGGTAATAGGCAAGCTATCTAAGGGGTTAAATAGTGTCAAGAAAAAATTGCATAAAAGTGCATAATGGTTTTGGCGTTGGCTTGGGCGCGGAGAGGGGGTGGTCCCACCAAGCAAGTCCCCACCCACCTTTCCTCAAAAAGTGGGCGCATCTCCGCCAGGCTTTAACACCCGCACAAAAGATGCGCCCGTAATTTGGACTTGGCAGCTACACTAGATAACTATGTTACGTCCGAGGTTCGTCTTACCCGATTGCTCAGGCAGTCCACCTCCGTGTGTCGTTGGTCAAAACTAAACCTCCTTTCGAAAATGCGCTAGCCCTCCGGTAGATCCCGCGCGGTGTGTGCCAATCGATCGGCACGGGCCCTAACGGCCCGACCTACTCATTTGCGGATGCACTCAGTGCGTATTGTGCGGTGCAATCCCGCGTTCGCGGCAGAACTTGCGGATCTTTTTGATGGCACCGCCCACCTGCTTGCCGTTGCGGCAAATGCCAAAGAGGTGCTGGCTCACCACGCGGCGCGAAATGCCCATGATCTCGGCTATTTCTTCCTGGGTCTTATCGTGCAAAAAATAGAGCAAGGTGGCCTCGCGCTGTTTTTGCGTGAGCGCCTGGCCAATGAGATTCATAATGGGATTCACCAGCGTGTGCAGCGGTTTGTTGGGCGCGCGCCGGTGGGGTTTGTCGTCTGTCGTTGGGTCGAACCAGATGCCGGCTTCGTTGGGATATTTGGCTAAATCGTGTGGTTCTAATCGGACTTCCCAGAAATCCGGATTGTACATATAGGCCTTACTCCTCCAAAAGGTAGTGGGTGGGTTGGGCATAAAAAAACCCCGGGCACACTGAGCCCGCGGCTTTGGAGGAATGAGATAAGGCCTATAGAAAAACAGTAATTATACTATAATTTATAAGGGCTTATTTCTCCAAAGAGAGCGAAAGCAGTGTGCTGTGCTGCACAAGTTTAGTCAACGACATGTTTTCGCCTCCTTGTGAATGGTTGTTTACTGCGTTATTTGGACGATATGAAGATAGCTGCGCAAAGTCAAGAAAATAAAACGGGCGCATTCTTACTCGAAAGTGGATGCACTTTTTGAGCTTTATTGCCGCGCAAAAGAGCACTTTTTCTTACATTATTGGCCGTTTTGCCGATTTTAAGAGGGAAATTAAGAAAGGATTTATATGAACAAAGTAGAAATACCTCCCGTCAAAGACATCTTTGACGATCCCTGGTCCTTTAAAAAGATACTGGGCTTGCTGGCCATCTTTGGACCGGCCGCGATTGTCGCTTCGGTGGCCATTGGTGCCGGCGAGACCATTGTGGTGGTGCGCGCCGGCGCCTGGGCGGGATACGATTTGCTGTGGTTGGTTCTGCTCAGTTGTTTGGTCAAAGCCATTTTTGTCACCTATTTGCTGGGGCGCTATACCGCGGTTAGTGGCGAGTACATAGGGCACCGGCTGGTGCGCTTGCCGGGGCCGCGCGGCTGGTTGCTGATCGCTTTATTGATCTTTGAGATGATCGGCGCGCCGCTGGCCTGGGTGCCCATTTCCAAACCCTGCGGCGATCTCTTCCACCACCTCTTTCAGAACGTGCTGCCCGGTTCGATGTCGGAGCAAATGTGGGAGAACATTATCACCTCGGGTTTTATTGCGCTGGCGCTTTCTTTGGGCCTTGGCCTTTCGTTCGAACGTTTGGAAAAGCAGCAACTGATCATCTGCGCCATTCTGGTGAGCGGCACGGCCATAGGCACGTTGATGGTGCGGCCTGACTTTTTCCGCGCCCTGGTCGGCAGTGTCAGCTTTGGGTATTTGCCGCCCTTTCCCGAGTGGGCGCCTACCGACGCGGTCAAACACCCCATGCTGACCATGGCGACGGCTTTTGGCTACGTGGGCGGTTCGGCGATTGGGTATATCGTCTACGCCAATTGGGTGGGGCTGCACGGCTGGGGGCTGACCGGCCACAAAGACATTGAGCAGATTCGCCAGCACGCCTTTACCCACGACGACATCGACTATTTGTCCGACGACGTCGAGCAGGTGGGTCGCCTGCGCCGCCTGGTGGCGCCGCTGCGCTGGGACGTGGGCATGGGGGCGGTGGTGCTCTTTCTTGTCACCGGCGCTTTTATGCTGTCGGGCGCCGCGGTGCTCTATCCTCTGGAGTCGCGTTTCGAGGGGTGGAGTTTGCTGACCAATCAGGCGCACGTGTGGGCCACCATTCACCCGACTTTGGTGTGGATTTATTACACCTGTATCATTGCGGCGCTGTGGGGCACGCTGCAGGCTTTGCCCGAAATTTACGCCCGCGTCGCCACGGAGTTTTTGGAGGCCATCTGGCCCGAGCGCAATTGGGAATACGACAAGGTCAAACGCGTTATTTGCCTTTACATTTTTGTCACGACGATGATCATTGTGTGGAACAATATTCCCTTTGACATTTTGACCCAGATCGCCGGTTTTCTCATTGCCAATTTTGCCATCGCCCTAATTATGGGGGCGGCGCTCTATCTCAATTTTAAGCTGCCGCCGGCCTATCGAACGCGGCCGTGGGTGCTGGTGAGCGCGGTGGTGTCGCTGGTTATACTGATTCTCTTTTCGGTCATTAGCGGCTGGGGCCTGGTGGGCAAATTGGCGGGGGGGTAGATGCGGGTGCAGCGGCGCCAGACGCAGTTTGGGTTTGGCGGTCTTGACAATGCTTTTAACTGCACAATAGTTACTAGCAGGAGTAAGAAGGTTGGCCCGTCGCTCTCCAGGGTGATTTTGCTGGATGACTTGGCGCGGAGGAAGAAATGCCCAGGACGCTTTCTATAAAGCTATGCAGTGTTGCGACCGCTTTGCTTTTATGTGCCGGGCAAAGCGCCGCAGAGAGCGATGAGAAGATATTAAAGATAGTCATCATGGCCGATCTGTTTACCGATGTGAGTCTGGACGATGCGCATGTCGCCCTGGAAATATGGTCGCGCAATATAACTGAGCTTTTTGGCACGGGGTATGTTGGAGAGTCGGACATATTTGACGATCTGTCGGTAGCGTTGAAGGCTATTGAAAACGATGAGATCGACCTGTTTGGCCTCACCAGTGTGGATTATCTCAGAATAAGGGAGCGGATTTTTTGGAGCCGGCCACCGTAGGCCTGCGCAACGGCGGGCAGGTGCTGGAAGAATACGTGGTTCTGGTACACCGCGACAGCGGCATAAACGAATTGGCCGAGTTGCGGGGCAAAAATGTGCTGGTGGGGCTGGGGGCAAATTACAAAATCGCGCAGATGTGGCTGGATGTGATATTGCTGCAACGAGGGTTGCCGGCGGCACAATCTATGCTGCACACGATCAGGCGGGTAAACAAGCCGGCGCAGGCGGTGTTTCCGGTTTTTTTCCGCCAGAGCGATGGGTGCGTTGTGGCGCGGCGGACCTTTGAAACGATGGTGGAACTCAATCTCCAGGTTGGCGAGCAACTCAAATCGCTGGCCCGTTCGCCCGGCTTTTTGCCCGACCTCATGTGCTTTCGCACCCAGTACGATGAAGCGACCAAAAATCTGATTTTGGATTCGGCCTTGCGGCTCCACACAAAAGTTGAGGGCCAGCAGATGCAGGGATTGTTTCGCGTAGAACAAATAGGGCTTTTTAATTCTGTTTATCTGGACAATCTGGTGCAATTGCTGGCCGACTATGACGAGCTGACGGCTGCGGTGGAAGTCGAGTGAACAGGTTGCGGTTTGGGGCGGCCAGAATCGGCTTTCGCACAACCAGGATAAATCGGCTCACATCTTGCCCGAAGAGATAGACATTGAGGTGGTAAAGCGCGTGGTAGCGGCGCACCTGACGGCGTCCGTCGACCTTGCGCCCATCGCCACTGGTAAGTTCAACACCTCCTTCTTTATTACAGCCCCCGACATCAATTGGGTTTTGCGCATTGCGCCGCCGCGCGATGCGGTGTTTGTCTTTTACGAGAAAGACATGATGCGGCAGGAGCCGGAACTGCACGCGCTGCTGCTCGACAAGACCTCGGTGCCGGTTGCGCCGATTGTGGCCTACGACGATTCGCAGCGCTTGATCGAGCGTGATTACGTGATCATGGAGCGCCTGCCCGGCAAGCCGCTTTCGGAGGTGGCGTGTGACTACGACGAGGTGTTGTGCCAGGTGGGCGCGCAGCTGGCGCAGGTCCACGCTTTAACGGCCGACACCTACGGCTATATTGGCGCGCACCGCCCGATGCCGCCGCAGGTGCGCTGGGTGGACGCGTTTCACCACATGTGGAACCGGTTGATCGATGGCATTGTTGCAGTGGGGCACTACGACGAGGTGGAGAGCGGGCGGTGTCGCCAATTGCTGGATCGGTATATTGAGCTTTTTGATCGCGAGGTGGCGTCGTCGCTCTTGCACATGGATATCTGGGCGCAGAATATTCTGGTGGACGATGCCGATTGCGTCACGGGCATTGTCGACTGGGATCGCGCTTTGTGGGGCGATGTGGAAATTGAGTACGCGGTGCTCGATTATTGCGGCATTTCGGAGCCCGCGTTCTGGGAAGGGTACGGGCGGCGGCGCGACACTTCCTCCGAAGCGCAAATCCGCCAGGTTTTCTACCTGCTCTACGAACTACAGAAGTACATCATTATCAGGCAAGGGCGCAGTAATGATGCGGGGCGTGCGCGGCAGTACAAGCAGCAGGTATTTGAGATTGTGAACCGCGCGGGTCTCTGATGGGGGCCAGGGCGGGCAGGCCTGGCCGGAGTGGGTGGAACTTAATGTGTTGACCGATGATTTCAGTGCGCCGGGCGCGCTGCAGGCGCGGGAGTTAAAATCGGACGAGAATTTGCTGCCCATTTTAAATGTTTTGGGACAGCAAGTGCGGACGCTGGTTAGTGAAATTCAGGAGATGGGGACGCACGCGGTGGTTTGGAACGGCCGGGACGACGCAGGGCGGGCGGTTGCCAGCGGTATGTATGTGTACCGGCTGGAGGTGGAGGGGAAATACGTTGAAGGGCGGCAAATGCTTTTGGTAAGATAGCTCATTTTTGTCCAAGCTAAACACGTGCGTATGTGGTAAATTAAAGTGAAAGTAAATTTTGGCTTGAGTAGCTATACGGAATTTTCGGAGGCGATTTGTCGCATGACGATGTATGTAAAAACATGGACTCTCTTCAGGCGTGCAGTTTGCGCAGCAGGTATAGCCGTCCTGTTGCAGCCAGATTTGTCCGCTGCCCAGGAAAAGGGCGAATTCCAAAAGGCCAAAGGCGGTTTTGTCGAAAGGATTGAGCGCCACGTCAATACCGGCCCGGGCGGTTTTGTCGAACTGTCCACGGCGCGCGGCGAAATCCACGTCGACACCTGGAAGCGCAGCGAGGTGCGCATTGAGGTGGAAAAAGAGGTGGACGTGTCAACTGCGGACGAAGCGCGCGAGATCTTTGCGGGCTTTGCCGTGCACATCAGCCGCGAGAACAACGAAGTGTATGTTAGCGCCGAGCAGGAGGACGAGACCAAGTCCAAATCGCTGCGCGTGCGTTTTGTGCTGACCGTGCCGCAGCAGTACCGCCTCAAATTAAAAACGTCGGGCGGTGCCATTGAGGTGAAACGGCTCGACGGCGCAGTGGAGGCGGAGACAGGGGGCGGCAATATCAAAGTAGGTCGGGTGAACAACGGCCTGGTGGACGTGGAAACCGGCGGCGGCAATATTGTGCTGCAGGCCATCAATAACGGCGACGTCCGGGCGCAGACGTCGGGCGGCAATATCAAAGTGGGCATGGCGTCGGGCGATTTAGAGTTGCACACCTCGGGCGGCACCATCAAGGTCGACCGGGTAGGCGGCGATATCGAAGCGGAGACGGTGGCCGGGTCCATCAAAATAAACGAGGCCGGTGGACGGGTGCGGGCGGAGACAAGGGGCGGTTCTATTCACATTGGGCCGGTGCGCGGCGCGGTGGAGGCGGAGACGTCGGGCGGTTCCATTCACATTGGCCCAGGCCAGGGATATATAAAGGCGGAGACGTCGGGCGGTAGTATAGAGATTAAGGGGTCGGGCGGTTTGGTGGAAGCGGAGGCGTCAGGCGGCAGTATTGAGATTCGTGGGGCGCGCGGCGCAATTGAGGCAGAGACAGCAGGCGGCGATATCGAAGCGGAGCTGGTGCTGGATAGTTGGGAGGCCGATACGCATTGCAAGTTGGAGACGTCGGGCGGTGACATTGTGTTTTACATGCCGGCTCATTTGCCGGCGACGCTTGATGCCGAGTTGAAGGTTAAGCGCAAGGCGGGTGGGGATTATGGCATTTATTCGGATTTTCCGCTGGTTGTGGAAGGGGAGGGGTCTAAGCGTATTACGGGGTGGGGGGAGGTGAATGGGGGAGGGGACTTGATTGAGTTGGGTGCGACGGATGGGGATATTCGCATTCGCAAGATCATGCTAGATGAGGAATGATAGGGTGTAAGATGTACGTTTGCCTGGGATGCGCATAGGAGGTGGTCCCTCGCTCATTCTCGCCCGGCATCCTGCCCGGCTCCGATTTCAAAGGGGCTGTCCGCTGTCCTCATATAATAAGCTGGACCGTCCTTGGATGGTTGAGTGGGTGCGAGTTCAAGTGCCAG
>CAXGRO010000302.1:0-6937 GCA_964012055.1 uncultured bacterium | reverse complement strand
ACTCACAAAGCACCAGAGGCAAGGCCCCCACCCGACGATACCACCAAGCCCACGCCCACCCCACCAGATCTACAACCTTACTCGAACGGCACCGGAATCTCCCCCCCATGCCAGGGAAACGCATAACTTGGATCATTCACAAAACGCCGCATCCCCACCTCCACCCGAACATGTGCCATCGGCGGCAACTCCACTTCAAAGTATTTCGAGTCGATCGACACAACCTTCTCACCGTGCCTCACCTCGGTAAACTGGTGCTCGCCAAACGCCCACGCCTGCACAATCAGCCTGCGCGTCTCGCTCCGGCTCAAATTGACCAGTTGGATGCCCGCCCCGTCCGGCGCCAGCATGTCCACCAAAGCGCCCACGTCCTGCGGCAACCCAGGCCGCACCCGATCCTTGTCGAAATAGCGCACCGTGGCGCGCAACAAGCCGCCGTGGTACACCGAGTGCGGCTCCCCCATCATCGTCTGCACCAGCACCTTGGCAAACGCCGGATTCGGCGGCTCCTCGTTGTCAGCGATGAGCTGGTCCGGATCCCGCTCGTCGGCCAGCAGCCGTTCGTAGGCCTCGAGCGCCTGCTGGTACTGGACCCTGAGCGCCTTTTCGGGCCAGTTGGGATTCTTGCCGTCGTAGTATTGAAAACGACTGTACTGGGTTTCGTAGTCGGCCCGATGGTCTGCGTGAAAGGTGGTCGCGCTCCTTGTTGCCGTCGCGCAAGCGGACGATGATGTCGTAGTCTTCCTGGGACATCGTCATGTGGTATACGTGAACGGGCTCGTACACGCGTAGCAGGCGAGGACCTAAAAACACCGGATCCTCCTTATCCCCGACCCAACCATCGGGCTCTACCCGCACCGGCACCAATAGATGGCCGTCTTCGCGGGTGAAAGATTGCTCGAGCAGCATTTTGATTTGCGACCGCATCAACTCCGTGTAGCCGAGATCGCCGCTCAACAGCACTGCGCACTCGGTCGCCACCATCACCGAGTGAAACAAGCGCGTGTACCCGTAATAGCCGTTCCAGCCGTACAACCCGCCGTACCAGACGCCGTCGCGGTGCTCACCCACTTTGCCGGTGGGGCCAACGTTGTCGAGCAGAATGCCGTTGTTCTGGCGCATGCGATCCATCCACGCGTCGACGTACTCCAACACCCACTTCTTGTACTTCTCGTCGCCGGTGTAGAGGTAGGTGTTGGTCACCAGGCCGGTAGCCGAGAGATTGGCCGCCAGGTCGCCGTTCAAAACGATATGGTTGAAGAGGCCAAGAATTTCCTCGGCCTTTTTTGGATCGTCCCACCAACCGTGTTCCAGGTCTTTGACGATTGGGTACAGCGACGAGCGCGCCCCATGGGCCTGGGCTTCCAGTCGGGATTATTGAGCGCTGTGCCGCCGTGGAGATAATTCTTCGCTCGGTCCAGAGTGGCGGCGTGGTACGGGCCCTGACTGCTGTTGATGGGTGAGCGGATGACCTTGTACACCGGGTCGTAATTGGGGGCCTCGGGATCTTCGCCGATGTACATGCCGGCAAAGCGCCGGGCGCGCCGCGCGTTCTCCGAGATCGTCGGATCGGCAACGCCAAAATCGTAGAAGGCCATATTGCCCTCACCCATGTGGTGCCACTCGGCGTCGCCGGGGTGGGCCAGACTGAAGTACTCGTTGTGGATACTGTACTTGAGCTCCATGGGCGTGGAACCGTGGTGGTAGGTCAGGTTGTTGGCACGGTTGCCGTGGCGATCGTCAAACAAACGCGTCGTCGCGTTCCAGTGCTTCAACGCCAAATCGACAAGATGCTCGCCGCCGCCCATGGCGTACAGCAGGCACCAATTGTACGTGCGCTCGTAAGTAGTCGTCCATGTCGTCGGACCAGTACCAGGTGCCGCCACCATCGGCGTATTTCTGGCTCATTATAGGCGCCGCCTGCTCCATCAGATCGATGAGTTGGCGCTGCAGGGTGGCCCACGTCGGCGGCACCGCTATATCTGTGGCCTGAATTCGAAGCATATCGGGAAAACGGGTATCTGCCATAGCCCACACTCCTTTTATAAACTCATATTCTCCGCACTAAAAAAATCGTTGGGCTGACCGATCTTAAAATCGTGCACCCACACCCCCCTGAACAAAGTCTGCCGCTTGGGCGGCATCGTTTCGATCACTTCCAGAGGCAAATTTGTCTTATGGTACTGCGACTCGGCGCGGCTGTAACAATTAAAGACGGAAATGCGCGGCCGCTCCTCGTTGGTCCACATCGGCCCTGCGTGGCACACGCTCTCCGAGAAAATCACCACCGACCCCGGCGGGCAGACGTACGACTCAAACAGCGGCGAGTCCAGCCCCTTATGGGCTTCGTGAATCGGAAAGTTCGCCTTGTGCGACCCCGGCATGAACAACGTACCGCCGTCGCCTTCTTCCACCGGATTCAACTCCCACACCACGCGCGTGAGGCCGCTGAAAATACTGTGGTTGACGCACTGGTAGGCAAACATGCCGGTACTTACGCCGCCGCCGTGCGGCTCGAGCCCCTTGTAGTCTGTCCCGCGCACGATGCAAAAACCGTTCTCGCAGCGAAAGCCGTAACAATCATCGCCGCGGTCCTGCGCTAGAATCTCGCGCAGCACGCCCACCACCACCGGGTGGTCCAGCAAGATTTGCGCCGCGCCGCTCACGGCGTAGCGATCGAGCGGGTCGAGCGACTCGGGGTCTTCTTTCAGCGCCAGCACGTGGGCTTTGACACTTTCAATCTCGTCTTTGCTCAACACGCCGGGGATGGCGATCCAACCCTTGAGGTCAAATATAAATTTCTGCTCGTCCGTCATGGGGACGGCTTCTACCTGACCGTTGGTCTGTGATGATGGCATGGGATGGCTCCTCTTGTTGGCTACTAGGTAATAACGTTGACTTGTACCGCGGAATGAGGGGACCTCAAAGCGGATTTCAAAATACTATTTCATGGAGATTATAAAGGAGCTTTTCGGACGCGTGGTCAAGTTGCTATGCATCGCATTGCCCTACCTCTCTCGAAACCCTATTTTGAGCCCCGGCGCTAAGACAAAACATCCATACCACCCTGCCAAAACACTAAACTGAGCCAAACATGAAAATCACCGAAGTCCAAACCATTCCCATCGCCCCTAAAGGACACGGCGTGTTGGGACACCTCGTCCTGGTCAAAACCGACGAAGGCATTGTCGGGCTGGGCGAAGTAGCGGCCGACTGCCACCCCGAAACCGTCGCCTTTGCCATCCGCCAGATGGACCTGAGCGGCCGCGATCCCCTGGCCATCGAGCAACTCTGGCAGGATCTCTACCAAAACAATTTCTGGCGCGGCGGGCCCATTTACACCAGCGCCATCAGCGGCGTCGAACAAGCGCTGTGGGACATCAAAGGTAAATACCTGGGCGCGCCGGTATACCAATTGCTGGGCGGCAAGCTGCGCGACCGCATCAAACTCTACACCCACACCCTCTTTGGCGATCAGTCTCCCGAAGAATTTGCCTACTCGGCGCGCCAGGCCGTGGAATTGGGATTTAAAGCCGTCAAATTCGACCCCCTCGGTTTGGCCCACCAGCGCATGGACATTGCCGAAATGCGGGTGGCCGTTGAGCGCGTCGCCGCCACCCGCCAGGCCGTGGGCGACCAGGTAGAAATCCTCATCGAAGGGCACGGCCGCCTCAGCCCCAACATGGCCATTCGCATGGCGCGGCTCTTGGAAGAATTTAATCCCTTCGTTTTTGAAGAGCCCGTGCCGCCGGAAAACGTCGACGAAATGGCCAAAGTGGCCGCCGCCATCAACATCCCCTTGGCCACCGGCGAGCGTCTCTACACCCGCTGGAGTTTCCGCGACCTCTTGGAAAAACAGGCGGCCGACTACATCCAGCCCGATCTGTGCCACTGCGGCGGTTTCTACGAGGGCTTTAAAATCGCCACCCTGGCCGAGACCTACCACGTGCGCGTGCTGCCCCACAACCCCAACGGCCCCATCTCGACCCTGGTGGGCATTCGCCTGGGCGCCTACACCGCCAATTTCGAAATGCTCGAATACCCCCGCCGCCCGCCCAACCAGGCCACCGTATTAAAGCACCTGCCCGCCGACGCAGACGGCTCGATCGCGGTACCGGAGCGCCCGGGCTGGGGCGTCGAAATTGACGAGGAAGCGCTGGCCGAATTTGCACCGCAAGCATAGCCCTGCAAACCCGCCGAGCAAGGAAAGTACCAATGAGTACCTCAGACGCCAAAGCCTACCTCCACTCCATCATGCCCACCCGGGAGATGGTCGACCACTTCATCCGCCGCCACGACGCCGCCACCGACATCCCCCAGAACCTCAGCGGCATCATGTGCAATAACGCCAAGTCGACCTACGACGCCGAATTGGGCTGGCTCCTGTGCGACGGCGTGCGCCACAGCGGTGTCGACGGTTCGCGCGAATTTTATGCATACGAAGCCGACGGCGCCCGCCGCGTCGTGCACTTTGCCGACCGCCCCGCACGCCTCCATACCTACGGCAACAGTTTTACCCACTGCGATCAGGTCAGCGACGGGGAGACCTGGCAGGAGTACCTGGCCGCCCACCTGCAAGAGCCGCTGCGCAATTACGGCATTGGCGGCTACAGCGTCTACCAGGCCTACCGGCGCCTGCGCCTGGTCGAAGAACGCCACCCCGCCGAGTACATCATCCTCAACGTCTGGGACGACGATCACTACCGCAACTTGGACGCCTGGCGTTCCATCCGCATGGGACGCCAGGGGCGCTTTACCCTGCCGCATTTGCGCGTCGACCTAGAAAAACAGACTTGTGTGGAAGTTGAAAATATCTGCCCGCAAGCCGCCGACCTCTACCGCCTGTGCGACCCCGACTGGGTCTGGGAAACGTTTAAAGACGACCCCGTGCTCAAGACGGTAATGGCCAGCAAGAGGCTGGGCGACGCCAGAACAGCGGCCGCAGCCCTCGGCGCCGCCGAGCTGGCCAATTCCGACTCGGACGCCCTCGTTTATCAAGCCCAGACCGAAGCAGCGCTTTTGGCGACGCGCTACGCGACCGAGAAGACGGCGACCTTTTGTGCGGAACGCGGCAAAAAACTCCTCATCCTGCTCTCCTTCAGCGCCGGGAGTGTGGCACAGGCGCTCAACGACGAGCCGCTATTCGACCAGACCTTTGTCGACTGGCTCACCGCCTCCAACTACAATTGGTTCGACTTGCGCCAGGCCTTTCGCCAGGATTACGCCCGCTTCAACGGCACGGTGGACGACTACCTGGCGCCTTTCTATATTGGCCACCACACGCCGCGGGGCAATTTCTTTTTCGCCTGGGCTCTCAAGGATAAACTGGTGGAATGGCTCGACCCCAGACCGCCGCCGTACAGATAAAAGCACATCGCCAGCTAATCCGAAACGCGGCATTCTCCCAGAAAACGCCACAGCCTCACTATCATAAGAAATGAGGGAAGAAATCATGCGAATAGATTCTCACGTACACGTGTGGACGCTCGGCGAGCCGCCGTTCGCCCACAACGACGACATGTCCACCCAACGGCCCGAATACCCGGGGCTCGTCGAAGACCTCATCCGCTACATGGACCTCAACAAGATCGACCGCACGGTTCTCATCCAGTGCATGTACCACGGCTACGACAACAGTTATATGTGCGATTGTCTCAGGCGCTTTCCAGACCGACTGCACGCAGTAGCCTTGATCGACCCTAAACAACCCGACGCCGCCGAAAAAATGGAACGCCTGTATCGCGAGCACGGCGTGCAGGGGATGCGCTTGTATCCGATTAAAGATGAGGACGCTTCGTGGCTGGCGGGCGAGGAGCAAAACGCCCTCTGGGAAATGGCTCGAAAACTAAATGTCCCCTTTACCTGGTTCGGGCGCTGCCATCAAATTCCACTACTGCAACCCATGCTGCAGCGCTTTCCCGAGGTAAATGTAATCGTCGACCACCTGGGCGAACCCGTTCTCTCCGAGGGCCTGGACGGCGACTTCAACATTCTGCTTCAGGCGGCCCAACACCCCAACCTCTACGTCAAAGCGACCCGCATCGACGGGATCTCCCAGCAGCCCTGGCCCCACCAAGATATCCACCCCTACGTAAAAGCCCTGTACGAAATCTTTGGCCCGCAGCGCATGCTGGGATGTACGGGATTCCCAGAAAACCCACAGCGCGGCGAGGCCGTCGGTTTTCGCGTCGTCGAAGAAGGGATGGACTTTCTTTCTGAAGGAGATAAAGAATGGATTCTCGGTAAAACCGCCGATGCACTCTACGGCCGTTCTACAGACTGAGCATCGGTTCCCAGTCGATAAATTATAGAGACTACCTACACATACTCCTGCGGCCAGATGTGCGTCGACAGACCGCGCCGCGGCGCGTCTGTAGTATTGCTGCTGGTAAAATGCAGTGTACAACCGTGGTGGAAGGTCGCGTCCCCCGCCTCGTATTCCACCACCTCGGCCAGTGAGGCATCTACCTCCGCTTCGAGCCCACCCACCGGCGTTTTGTCGGCAGCGTTGACGTGCTCGACCACGCCCTGGCGATGGCTGCCCGGCAAAAACTGCAGCGACCCCATCTCCTTGGTTGCGCCAGACAGCGACAGCCAGGCGGTGCAACTGCGCCGCCTCTTTCCAGCCGTATGCCCCGTCCTGATGCCACATCAGCGGCGCGTGGGTGTGCGGCGGCTTGTAGATCATCTGGTCGCTCTTGTAGACCATGTCCTCGCCCAGCAACTGGCGCGCCACCCCCAGGAATAATGTCCATATAAGGATGGCCATGCCATCCCGGTATGCGCTCATAGGGCCGCATCAACTGCAGCGCACCGCCTTTTGCAAACGCGTCGCTCCAGGCTTCCACCTCGTACTTGCCCGCCACCTCCTCGTCGTAGCCGACGAGGAGGTGGTCGACCATGCCCTGAGGAATCAGGCCGCGAATCAGCAAAAAAC
>CAXGRO010000301.1:0-6948 GCA_964012055.1 uncultured bacterium | reverse complement strand
ACTCTTCGTTAAAGCGGAGGACGAGGCCCAGGGCTTGAAAGACGGATACGTCTCGGTTGAACATCTGGTACTGGCGTTGATCGGCGAAGAGGAGGGCACGGCGGCGGGGTGACTCTTGCGGCAGTTTGGGGTGGTGCGGGAGCGGTTCTTAGACGTCTTGGCGCAGGTGCGGGGCCACCAGCGCGTTACCAGTGCCATGCCGGAAACGGGCTACGAGGCGCTGGAGAAATACGGGGTCGACCTGGTGGCGCGGGCGCGGGCCGGCAAACTCGACCCGGTCATAGGGCGCGACGCGGAAATTCGCCGGGTGGTGCGTATTTTGTCGCGCAAGATCAAGAACAATCCGGTGCTCATCGGCGAACCCGGGGTGGGCAAGACGGCCATTGCCGAGGGGTTGGCGCAGCGCATTGTACAGGGCGGTGTGCCCGAGTGGATGAAGGACCGCACGGTGTTTTCGCTGGACATGGGGGCGCTGATGGCCGGGGCCAAATACCGCGGCGAGTTTGAGGAGCGGCTCAAGGCGGTGTTGGGGGAGATCGAGGGCAGCCGCCAGCGCCTGGGGCAGTTGCGCCGCGACTTGGCCGACCTCAAGGGCCAGGCCGACGCCATGCGGGCGCAGTGGGAAGAGGAGAAGGATGCCATTGGCGAGTTGCGCGGCTTGCGCCAGGATATAGAGCCGGTGCGTCGCCAGGTTGAGGAGGCCGAGCGCAGTTACGATCTCAACCGCGCCGCCGAACTCAAGCACGGCCGCTTGCCCGAACTGGAAATACGCTTGCAACAGGCGGAGGGGAGTTTGGAGACGCGCATCGGCCGCGCTTTGATCGCCGGCGATGTGGGGGACGGGGCGGAAGTGGTGGTGGATGTGGAGGGCGGGGAATTGGTGGTGCGCTATGCGAACGCGTCGTCGAATGGCGCCGACGAAATAGTGGACGCGGAGTTTGTCGAGGTTTAATATATGGGCGGGGGAACTCTTTCCCCCGGCTTTCGTCTATCAATACTGTGGACACTTTTTCGATTTTGAGCGGATTTTTGTAAGGTTGAAATTCGTAAGTGATTATTTATTAACAAGTTGAAAATTTCAATGTCTATTTATCTAAGCCTTTATTTATCAATGGCTTACAAAAATGTCCACAGTATTGGTTTATATATCCACAAAGAAAAAAACGCTAAAAAAATTGAAAATTACACAGGGAGAAGATCGGCAATGAAGCGGTTTGTGGCGTATCTGACGGTGTTGTATGTGGGGTTGGCGGTGGTGCCCGTGCAGGCGTATGAGAGCGATGAAGAGAACTTAAAATTAGCGGAACGCATCAGCCGGGCATACATCGCGCTGGCCGCCAAAATCGGCCCGGGCGTGGTCACTGTTTTTACCGAGCGCGAGGTGTCCGAGCAGGACGCTTTTCGCGGCACGCCTTTTGAACACTTTTTTCGCCAACCGCGCCGCTTCCCGCGCGAAGAGAATAATCGCCCCCAGCAAGGACAGGGGTCTGGCTTTATCATTCGCGAAAACGGCGAATATTACATTTTGACCAACAACCACGTCATCCGCGGCGCCGATGAAATTGAGGTGGGCCTGGCCGATGATCGCATTTTTGAGGCGGAGGTGGTCGGCGCCGATTCACTCAGCGATTTGGCCATCCTCAAAATTGATGCCGACGACCTGCCCTATTTGCGGCTGGGCGATTCGGATGCCGTGGAGGTTGGCCAATCTGTCATTGCAGTGGGCAATCCGTTTGGTTACGAACACTCCGTTACCGATGGTATAGTGAGTGCCCTGGGGCGGGGGCGGTTCGGCGGAGAATACGGGTCCTTTATTCAGACGACAGTGGTGATCAACCCGGGCAACAGCGGTGGACCGCTGGTCAATTTGCGGGGCGAAGTGGTGGGGATCAATACGGCGATTGTCAGTCGCGCAGGCGGTTTTGACGGGATAGGCCTATCCATCCCGGTCAATCTGGCCAAAGACGTGCTGGGGCAATTGCTCGAACACGGAGAAGTGCGGAGGGGAGTTTTAGGCGTAGAAATAAGAGATGTCAATAAAGATCTGGCCGACGCACTGGGGATGAGAAATACCCATGGGATTTTAGTTACCCGTGTCGTAGCCGGTTTACCGGCGGCCGTCGCGGGCATAGAAAAGGGAGATGTGATTTTAGAAGTTAACGGTGTGCGCGTAAAAAGTGTGCTAGAATTGAGGAATAAAATTGGCCGGACAGCTCCCGGCACCGAAGTCGGTTTGCGCATTTTGCGCGAACGCAAAGAAAAGAAAATAAAGGTGGTACTGGAGCAACTGGCCGCCAACACCTTTGCCGCAGCGCAGGAGAGCGAAGCCATTGAAGTTGGCCTGGGCTTGGAAATTCAGGAGTTGACCTCAGACCTGGCGCGGCGCCTGGGGTACGAAATGGGAAGTGGCGTTTTAATTGCCAATGTCAAAAAGCGCAGCGAAGCCGGCAAGCGCGGGTTGAGGCGGGGCGACTTGATTGTGGAAGTAGATCAGCAGATAGTAAATTCGGTGCAGGATTACGAAGAAGCACTGGCGGATAAAGCAGGAGGAGATTCTGTTCTATTCCTCATTCAGCGCGGTGAAAGTACACACTTTGTCGCTTTGCGTTTGCCCAAGGGATAAGCCAGATACGGCAATACCTATTTTAACTATTGTGTTTTGAACCTCCACCCTATACGTGGGTGGAGGTTTTTTTATATTCTCGGGAGACTGCTATAGCTTTTTTGCAGAAAATACCGATATTGAAATATCCGTTCGCCATCAACTTAGAAATTGGATTTCCCCTATGTCTGCCCAGCCGATCTGGCATCCAGCACCTGCTGCGTCCTGCATTTATATCAAACAGTGTGTCAATCTCACAAAAGATCTCGAACGCGCCTGGTTGGAGTGCGCTGGGACGGGCCCTTTGCAACTCTGCATCAATGGCGAACTAGCTCTGCACAGTCCCGGACCGGCCCTGACGACCGGGGTGATGTGGCAGCGGGTGGATATTGGCAAGCTGTTGCGCCAGGGAGAGAACACTGTTCTAGTTTGGACCTGCACCGACACCGACGAAGATGAAGCTGCCTGGTTTATGGCCCGGGGTGAGATTGCATATGGCGATGGGACCAAAGTGGAATTGGCCACGGGAAGTCCCTGGCAGGTATTGACTGCTAGTAGCCGACAAAGCTTTAACCAGCCGCCGTTGAGCGAAGTGTATTTTGCCGTTGAGGAAGCGGCCCATTGGACGGAGGGTAATTTTGGTGCAGAAGCATGGGACGCCGCCGCCGTGGTTACCGACCTGCACTGCCAACCGCTATCCTGGAACCCGCGTAGCGTCGTTGAGCAGGAAGTGTGGGCGCAGGAAATTTTAGAATTTGGCGAGATCAGCGCTGCGGGGCCGCTGGCGTTTGTCGAGGCGGCAGGCGCCATGCAGCAGAGCAAATGCGTGCGCCGCGAGGCCGTGCTGCAAGAGGGCAAATATCAGGCGCTGGTACAGACGCAAAATGTGGAGCGTGCCGTGTACCTGGTGCTCGATTTGGGTCGCCAGGTGACGGGGTTCCCGCGCTTGCGCATGCGTAGCCGCGGGGGCAATGTCATCGACATGGGTTTTGCATTGCGGCTGGGACAGATAGGTGGCGGACTGCGCTACGTGAGCAAGGAAGGTTGGCAAGAGTGGACCGGATTGCAATTGCAATCCGGCCGCTATATTGTCTTGCGCTTGAGCCATTGCGAGGAAGAACTGGAATTCGACAGTGTATCCCTGTTAGAACGCCAAGTTGAATTGCAGCAAGAGGGCGGCTTTGAAGCCACGGAGTCGTTGGAGCAGATCTGGCAGACGGGGTTGCACTCTATGGCATCTGGCCGCCAGGAAATCTACTTCCTTGGGCCCGAACGCCAGGACTACAATTGGTTGCGCGCCTATGCCCTGGCGCTAAACGATTATTATTTGACCGGGGATACGCAAACGGCCGGCGCTACCCTGGCGAGCAAGGCGTCGTGGGTTTGTGCCGCGACTCAAGCACCGCAACTATTGGCTTGCGCCCTCTTTCTCGAAGCGCATCACCTCTATTCGGGCGACCGGTCGCAGGTGGATCATTTATTGCCGCGCCTGGGCGAATTGATCGGTGCCTATGGGGAGGATAAAGAAGAAACTCTGCTGCGGGCAGAGAGTATGACATGGCCTCCTACTGCAATGTTGGCCCTATATGCCGGAGCCCTATTGGCCTTGGGACGTCTGTGTCGCGCCGTCAAACAGCGGGAGACGGGCGTTGTTTATGAACAGGGTGCCGCGCGGGTGCAACGACAATTGCAAAGGGCCTGGTCTGAGGAACGAGGTGTATTTCTGGACCGGCCAGGCGGCGAGTCGGCCGGCCAGTGGGCCAATGCGCTGGTCCTTTATTTTGGGCTGGCGACAGAGGAGCAACAGCGGGATATTGTCCAACACATTGGCGACAGGGAAGTGGAGCGCGTGCAAGATTTATTGCAAGCGTTTTTTTTGGTTGGCGGTCTGTACCAGACGAGTATACCCGAACTCGCTTTGGATCAGTTGGAACGGCATTGGGGCCGTTTGCTGGAAAAGCCGGGTGCGGTCTGGAGTGATAAGACAAAAAAAGAGGACGCAGAGCAGGGTGTGCCCGGCCCAGAATATTATCTGGGCTCGCAGGTACTCGGCCTGGTGCCGTCGAGCTCCGGCGGCAAAGTGCTGGAGATACGACCGCAGGGCGCGGGTTTGGCAAAAGCAAAGGGTCGAGTGCACACGGCGCGCGGTTGGGTTGATATTGCCTGGGACTTTAGAGAAGAAGGTCCCTACGGCTTTATGCGCCTGGAATTGCAAGAGGACGGGCAGACCCGCCTCTTTGTGCCGCGTTTGGGGCTGCGTTTTCCCACGGTAACGCTCAACGGGGAAACGCTGTGGAGCAATGAGAAGGTATATCCCAATTCTTTTGTCCAAGAGATCCTCAGTACCCGGGAATACATTGTGCCGCTCTTGCGCCGTCGCGGGGCGTACGAAATTGTGGTGCAGTGAGGTTTCTTTACAGGCGAGAATATACTTATGACTGAAAGCCGCCAACCATTACACTATATCGTCCACTCGCAAACGGCGCCGCGCCAAGACGGTCCCTTGCTGGTTTTGCTGCACGGCTACGGCAGCAACGAGCAGGATCTGGTAGGCCTGGCGCCGTATTTGGATTCTCGTTTTCTCTGCGTTAGCATGCGCGCGCCCTACGCGCTGGACTTTGGCGGTTACGCCTGGTTCCACATCGACTTCACGCCGCAGGGTATTTTGCTGGACTACGAGCAGGCGCGCGCATCGAGCGATCATTTGTTGGAAACAATAGAAAGTTTGCGCGCCGAGTACGCCGCTGCTGCCGTGTATTTATTGGGGTTTAGCCAGGGGGCCAGCATGGCGTTTAACATGGCGCTGCACCACCCACAGCGCTACGCCGGCGTGGCGGCTCTAAGCGGGGTTTGTTCCGAGGAGATGTTACCGCAAGAAGAAGCCGAGGGATTGGGCGCGTTGCCGGTTTTGATGACGCACGGTCGGTGGGATCAGCTCATTCCGGTGGCGCAGGCGCGGGCGTCGAGCGAGTTATTGCAGGGGTTGCCGTTGCAGCTTACTTATAAAGAGTACGATATGGGGCACGAGATCAATCAGGAGTGTCTTGGAGATGTGCGTTATTGGTTGCAGGAGCGGTTGGGGGTAGGTGGTGGAGGGGGGTAGGTGGTTGGCGAGGGGCTTGGTGGCGCTTGGGGGTGGCGGTCCTGCCTCTGGTGTTTTGTGAGGCCCTCGGGCGGACTGCCCTTCCCAACACCCCCACAGCCGCGTGGCGGCTGTGAGTCCCGGCCGCCCTTTCCCCCGGCACCGCCCCCTCAAAACGCCCATGTCGTTTTTTACATCTACCATCAAAACAACACGTTACGAAATAGGCTTTTCAATAACAATAACTTGACTATTAACTCAGTTAATCTACGTACAACTCCATTCAAAAGCGAGTTAAATGGAGTTGTACAATTCGGTGGAGACCCTGATGGAGACCTGCGCCTAGCCCACCTTTTTCGCCTCTTCGTTGGCACTCCGCGTCAACACGTCTACAGCACTTTGCGTAGGGTTGAAGTCCTATCGTCGCTGACCGAATCGGCGTTGGCGATACTCTTCAATCCTATGGCAGGAGGTTTGCATTTGTTCTCTCCACCCACTCGCTCACCCTTACTCAGCCTGCCGTGTTGCTGCGCGGCCTGTTTTACGTGTATATTTATATCGATTCCAACCAGGTCATTTAGCTGATTGATTGCCTAATGCTGCGTAACGCCACTCTGTTTGTCTGTTTGCTCACGATTATACCCATTGGGGGGGCGGCGGATCATAGTGCGCAGCGTTCAGACTATATATACTGGATCGAGCCTACGAAGATCCGCCGTGCCAATTTTGATGGCACCGGAGCCATGGACGTGGTGACGGGTCTCGTTGATGGCTTTGGTATAACACTAGACCCGACCGGTGCGAATTGGGGCGGCCACGGCGGCTTTATATACTGGACCGATAATTATTCAGGCCCTTTGTTCGTGATTCGTCGAGCTGATCTGGACGGCAGTCGTCCACTAGGCCTTTTATCAAACGGCTTTATGGCCGGTATAACAAGGGCTTACGACACCGCGCTGGATCTGACCAACAGCTATATCTACTAACCCTAATGGCGCTCCCACTAAGATCTGGCGTGCCAGTCTTGACGGCACTGGGGCTCTGTCTCTGTTCACGATTCCAGGACCAACTTCTATATTTACTATAGGTCTGAGCAATAGCCACATCTTCTGGGCTAAACCAGGGAGGATTGGCCGTGTCAATCTGGATGGCACCGACGTTGAGAATACCTGGATTCCATACCAGTTAGGAGCCGGGGAAATCGGGGCAATAGCACTAGATCTGACCAATAACCATATCTACTGGGCTGAGCGGAACTCCTCGA
>CAXGRO010000300.1:0-6977 GCA_964012055.1 uncultured bacterium | reverse complement strand
CCAAAGCGGCGGCGGCTTTTATCTCCTGTGCCGTCCCCCCCAAATTGGCGTAATCTATGCACTCGGCCTTGAGCGCTTCCAATACCTCGGCGCCAAGGCAAGGCCGCTCCCCCGCCGCCTGCGGCGCCCCAAAGTGCAGCGCCACGGGAATGTGCGTCTTTTGTCGCAGCAGGCGATACCAGTCCAGGTGCGCCTTAAGCATCGGGTCTTCAAACATCGCCACCGTGCCGAAAGGCTCAAGTTCCTTAGCTATGCGGGTGGCTGTGTGCAGATGTTTAAACTCTGTGTTGGGATCCACCCCTACTGTATAATCCGGCCCTGCCACTTCTTTCATCAGTTGCACGGTCTCCACAATATTCCACGAGCGCGCTTTGAGTTTGTGGTTGGTAAAACCCAAACGCGCGCCGACTTCGGCCTCTTTGGCCGTGTCCTCCGGTTCCATGGGCACCGACCAATAGGATACCGGCACCCGGTCGCGCACTTTTGCTCCAAAAAAGCGATGCACGGGAATCCCGTATGCCTGGCCGGCGATGTCGAGCAAGGCACATTCGAATAGCGTAGGCTCGGCAAAGGGGTCGATGTCCAATGGATTCTGCCCTACATAAGACGCCATCTTTTGCTCAAAAGTCGACCGCCTCTGTGGGGTCATCTGGTATACGGCATCTTCGCCAATGCCGATCAATCCCTCGTCGGTGTGGACGAGACAAAGGGTAATGTCGTAGATCTTTGAAGCGTATTTAGCTATTGTCGGTATGAGGGGGATTTCGACCTGGATTAGGTCGGCGTGGGTAATTTTCACAGTGTTCTTCTCAGCACCAATCCATCGCTTTTAGGGCTTTCCTGGAAAATAGAATTTCCACTCCACTTTTTCAAGTACGTCCAAAATTACATCACCCATCGCCCAACACAGGCCGCAAAATATCCACTGCCGCGTCGATCACGTCCTGTCCTTTCATCATCTGACATTTGGCCGCGCCAATTTGACCATCGATAATCTGCCATCGCCGGCGCAATTCTCCCTCCATTTTCTCAAACGCCACCGTGCTCCCCATCATTGAGGTAAGCAGTACCTCCGTCTCACCTTGCTGGGGATGATTGAGTATCACTTTCTTGGGGTTGTCCGGGCTAAAGCCGGCGTGGCGATACTGGTCGCCGGCGTAGGCTTCGCCCACGTGGATAGTGGAATTCACCTGGTGGTCCACGCCCAATAAAAACACCCATCCGCCTTTTTTTGCCAGCCTGTCCAAGGCGCAATCCTCGGCCAGCGCCCCGCGTTCGAGATCATCCCCCACCAACTCCTCGGCATCCGGCCCTATTGCCGTGGCTGCGTGGGTGGGGTGCAAACTGCGCACGGCGCCGGCGCGCAGCCGCGCCGCTTCGGTGATGGCGCCGTTCTTGGAGGGAGATTCCAGCGGATCAAAATACTCGGTGCCGCTGTGGGTAAAAGTGGGGACCATCAACGTTCCCTCGGATCCCAATACCTCGAGGAAAGCCTCTACTACCGTTACTCCCCCTCCGGCGACGTGGCCCATACTGGAAAGCGAGCTGTGAACAATCACGCTATGTCCTTTTCCCAGACCCATTTTTAGGATGGCAGTAGTTATATCTTGTTGCGCAACTGTGGCAGAAGCCATCTCATGCCTCCATTTATATTCATTATTATTTTGATAATGCTAAATCTTCAAAAATCTATATCAGAACATCTCCCCCATCAAGCCAAAATGCGATTCCCAATTTCCCATACCCGATGCCTAGTTGATGGGATCGCAATCTGATTATATGTTTTGTTCCAACACATTTTTAGAGATAAGTCGGCAATCTGAAGCGAGTGCGCAATGGGAATAAAAGTAGGCATGGTAGGCGTGGGGGCCTTTGCCCAGAGCTTCATCCCGCTCTTCAAAGCCCACCCACTGGTAGACCAGGTCGTGCTGTGTGACCTGGACGAAGAGAAATTGCGAGAAAACTGCCAGAAGCACGAACTCACCGCCACTTCCCCCTCACTCGACGCCCTCTGCGACAGCGACGTCGATGCCGCCGTGCTCATCACTCAGAACTGGCTGCACGCGCCCCAGGCCATCCAGGCGCTGGAAGCCAGCAAACACGTCTACTCCGCCATTCCGGCCGGCATCGACATCGACGAAATCGCCCGCCTGGTGCAAACCGTGGAAAAAACCGGCAAAATCTACATGCTCGGCGAGACCAGCTACTATTACCCCGCCGTCCTCTACTGCCGCCAGCGCCACGCCAGCGGCGACTTTGGCCGCATCGTCTACGCCGAGGCCGAATACTACCACGACTGGGATCACGGCCTCTACGGCGTGGCCAAGTGGCGCGGCGGCGATAATTGGCGCCAAACGGCCGGCATCCCCCCCATGTATTACCCCACCCACTCGACCAGCCAGATCATCTCCATCGGCGGCGCCCCCATGACCCACGTATCCTGTCGCGGTTTTGTCGACCACCACGAAGACGATATCTACAATCCAGAAGTAAACCAGTGGCGCAACACCTTCAGCAACGAAACCGCCCTCTTCCACATGGCGGACGGCAGCACCTGCCGCGTCAACGAGTTTCGCCGCATCGGCCACCCCGGCACCGTGCGCATGGCCCTCTTTGGCACCCTGGCTAGTTTTGAGCACAACAACGCCGGCGCCGTGTGGGTCACCAAAAACAGGGACGAACAGGAGAGTCTGGACGAGGTACTCGCCTGCACCGGCCAGCCCCACCACAAAGAGGGCGACACCGAACAGATGGACCAGGTTACGGCCGACGACGGCACCCACCTGGACACCGCCCAGGTCCACCCCACCGATCGCCTGCCGCGCGAATTTATCGGCCTGCCCAACGGCCACGCCGGCTCGCACCAATTTCTCGTCGACGACTTTGTCAAAGCCTGCGCCAGCGGCCACACCCCGCCCAACAACGTTTGGGAAGCCGCCCGCTACACCATTCCCGGCATCGTCGCCCACGATTCCGCCGTGCAGGGTGGCGCCTTGCTCGAAATACCCGACTGCGGCCCGCCCCCCGCCCACTGAGCCTTTGGAGACTGCCGTGAGCCTCAATCACACCGCCAACCGCACCCGCTCCGCCAAGCAACACCTGACTCTTTCCGTCGGCCAAAACGACGGCGACTTGCGCGGCACCGACGACAAAATTCTCCAGGCCGGCGCCGACTACCTGCACCGCCTCGGCGGCGGCGTTTTGCACATCTTGCCAGGCGAGTACACCATGCGCAACGCCCTCTACCTGCACCCCAACCTCACAGTGCGCGGCTCGGGCGAGGATACCGTGCTCAAAAAAACGCCCAGCGCCACCACCTCGTTGGCCTTAGACTCCGACTGGTACGAAAACCAGATCCAGGTAGAAAACGCCAGCTCGTTCTCCCCCGGCTGCGGCATCATGCTGCGCGGCTACAAAAATGGCTCACTGCAAAATGTTGTGCGCGACACCGTCGTGGGCATCCACAACAACCTGCTCAGCCTGGGCCAGCGCCTCTACAAAAATTTCTGGATAGAAGAAGAGGCCACCGCCGCCACCCTCTTTCCCATTCTCACCGCCGCCGAGCACACAGACGATGTCTGCGTTGAAGATTTAATTCTCGACGGCAATATGGAGCACAACGAAGAAATTAACGGCAATTACGCCGGCGCCGTCTTCATCCAGCGCTGCCACCGCTACACTTTCCGCAACGTGACGGCGCGCAATTACAACGGCGACGGCTTCAGCTTTCAGATTTGCGATGATGTGCGCTTTGAAAACTGTCGCGCCCTAAACAACGCCAACCTCGGCTTCCACCCCGGCAGTGGCTCGCAGCGCCCCGTCTTCAATAATTGCATTGCCCGCGACAATAGCCAGGGCATATTCTTCTGCTGGGGCGTCACCCACGGTTTGGTGGACAACTGCACCTTAAGCCACAACCGCGACTACGGCATTTCCATCGGCCACCGCGACACCGACAACCGCATTGTGAACTCTACCATAATCGACAACGAGAAGGTGGGCCTGCTCTTCCGCCAGCCCCTGAGCGAATTTCGCGGCGGTCACCGCACCCTGGTAGAATTGAGCACCATCCGCGACAACGGCTTTGCCGCCGACGGGGTGGGCATCGACGTGGTCGGTACCACCTACGACATTGAACTGCGCGATAATGTGATTGCCGACTCGGGCCAGGGGCGCCAAAAAATCGGCATCCGCGTTAGCCCCCAGGCCCGCAACGTCAACAGCGCCAACAACCAATTTGACAACTTGAGTGAAGAAATCGTCCACCTCTAAAGGAGCTGCCATGCAAACCGCAGACGCCGTCGTCATGGGCGCCGGCATCAACGGCGCCGCCACCGCCTTTAACCTGGTCAAACGCGGCCTCAAAAACGTCGTCCTCATAGAAAAGCAACTCATCGCCTCGGGCGGCACCGGTCGCTCCGCCGCCATCGTCCGCCAGCACTACTCCAACGAAGAACTGGTGCGCCTGGTCAAGCGCAGCGTCGACATCTTCCACGACTTCGACGAGGTGATTGGCGGCGACCCCGGTTTTGTCAATTGCGGCTGGTCCTTCCTCATCCCCCAGGAAGTCTCCGACGGCTTTAGCGCCAATATTGCCATGGGCCAGCGCCTGGGCGTTGATGTGCGCGAGATCTCGCGCGAAGAGCTCAACGAGATAGAACCCCGCATAGATCTCTCCGACGTCCACCGCATGGCCTACGAACCGCGCTCCGGCTACGCCGACCCACGCACCACCACCCACGCCTATGTGCAGCGCTTTGTCGATTTGGGCGGCCGCCTGTGGCAATTGACATCAGTGGAAGGTCTCATCGC
Organism: uncultured bacterium; assembly: GCA_964012055.1. Classification (GTDB taxonomy): domain Bacteria; phylum Latescibacterota; class UBA2968; order UBA8231; family UBA8231; genus CAXGRO01. The sequence continues at coordinate 2,165 of CAXGRO010000300.1, read as the reverse complement.
TGAAGGCAGCACCGTTAAGGGCGTAAAAACCAACGCTGGCGACATTTCCACCGACGTCGTGGTCAACGCCGCCGGTCCCTGGGCCGACCGCGTCGCCGACTGGATGGGCGTCGACCTGCCCCTGCAGATCACCCGCGAAGAGGAGATCATCTTCGACACGGTGCAGGAGGGCGGCCCCCCCAAACTCTGCTTTTCCGACATGGCCAAAGCCATCTACTACCGTCCCGAGGGCGACAACCGCACCCTGGTGGGCCGCGGCTTTCCCAAAGACTACGAATACGTTGAGCCCGACGGCCACAACCAGGAAGTGGACGCGTCCTTTATCGCCGAAGTCACCGAACGCCTGCACGCCCGCTGGCCCACCTTTACCCGCGCCCTGGCGCTCAATTCCTACACCGGCCTCTACGACGTCACCCCCGACTGGCACCCCGTCCTCGGCCGCATCGACGGCGTCGAGGGCTTTTATCTGTGCGCCGGTTTTAGCGGCCACGGCTTTAAAATAGGTCCGGCCATTGGCGAAGTTATGGCCGAGGAAATTGTCGACGGCGCCGCCCACTCTGTAGACATCACCCGCCTCAATCTGCGGCGCTTTGCCCAAAACGAACTCATCGGCGCCGCCTACGGCACCAACAGGGCCTGATCTCATGACCGTGCGCATTGCCATAGACACCGGCGGCACCTTCACCGATCTGGTGCTCTTTGACGCCCAAAGCGGCCAACTATTCTTTCACAAAGTAAATAGCACCCCCGACGACCCGGGCCGAGCCCTGGTCCAGGGCATTGGCCAAATCGTCGAGCGCTCCGGCGCCGCCGGGCGCCCCATAGAACTGCTGGTCCACGGCACTACCGTGGCCACCAACACCGTATTGCAGCGCCGCGGCGCCAAAGCCGCCTTTATCACCACCGCCGGCTTCCGCGACGTGTTGCACATACAACGCCAGGACCGGCCCCATATGTACGACCTGCGCAGTCGCCGTGCCGAGCCCCTCATCCCGCGCTCGCTGCGCTTTGAACTAAACGAGCGCCTGCTCTTTGACGGCCGCGTTGAAACGCCCGTCGACCAGGAACAGTTACAAACAATCATCGCCCAACTCAAAGAACATAATGTCGAGGCCGTCGCCGTCGGCCTGCTGCACAGTTACGTCGACCCGACCCACGAAACATCCGTCGGCCAAACCCTAACCGAGCAATTGCCCGACGCCACCGTCTGCCTCTCCCACGAGTTGGTCCAGGAGCAGGGCGAGTACGAGCGTTTTAGCACCTGCGCCATGAACGCCTTTGTGCAACCCATCATGGCGCGCTACTTGCAGCACATCGAAGAGGGCCTGAGCGCAGCTGAGTTGGCAGCCCCGCTCTTTGTCATGAAATCCAACGGCGGTGTCATGTCGGCTGCTGCCGCCGCCCGCCAGGCGGTGCAGACCATCCTCTCCGGACCGGCCGGCGGCGTGGTGGCCGGTCGCGCCATCGCCGCGGCCCACCAGCGCCAAAACATCATCACCTGCGACATGGGCGGCACCAGTTTTGACGTGGCCGTCATCCACCAGGGCCAGATCGCCTTTGCCCGCGACGCCGAAATGGCCGGCCTCGCTATCAAAGTCCCCATGCTCGACATCCACACCGTGGGCGCCGGCGGCGGCAGCATTGGCTGGATTGACGCCGGCGGCGCCCTGCGCGTGGGCCCGCATTCGGCCGGCGCCCATCCCGGCCCGGCTTGCTACGGCAGCGGCGGCAACCAGCCCACTGTCACCGACGCCAACCTCGTCCTCGGCCGCCTCGCCCCTGCCACGAGCAGAAGTGGCTGAATACAAGCGCCCAGAAGGACCAGCGGATAGGACACCGTCAGCAGCGCGAACAACCCGTAAACGATGGTCGGAATCCCGGCGAGGATTTCCAGCAGCGGTTTCGCGAAGGATCGCACCGCCTTGCTGGCGTATTCCGACAGGTAGATCGCGGCAAACAGACCGATCGGCACCGCAACGATCAGCGCGATCAGCGAAATATAGAGCGTGCCCCACAGCAGCGGAAGGATGGACAATTCGCTGTCGCCCCGGAAATTCGGCGCCCAGGTCGCGCCAAGGAAGAAATCCTTCCAGTCGTGCAGGCTAAAGAAATTGATCGTTTCGAACAGCATCGACAGCACGATGCCCACGGTCGTCAGAATGGCA
>CAXGRO010000299.1:0-7019 GCA_964012055.1 uncultured bacterium | reverse complement strand
GGGCGCCAGGAACTCGTCTGGGGCCTGGGCTACCGCCTGTCGCGCGGCGAGTCGGCGGGCAGCTTCACCCTCTCGTTTGACCCGGCCGACCGCACCCAACATTTGTACAGCACCTTTGTGCAGGACGACATCAAGCTGGCCAATGGGCGAGGACATTTGACACTGGGCACCAAAGTGGAGCACCAGCACTACGTCGGCTTTGAAGTACAGCCCAATGTGCGCCTCATGTGGAAACTCGACGAGCGCCAGCGCCTGTGGGGAGCCATAGCACGCGGGGGGCGCAGTTGATGGTGCCCACCGGCGATTTGGTGCCGGGCCACACCCTGGGACTGGTGGCCAGTTTTCCCAATCCCAATTTTAAATCTGAAGAGTTGATCGCCTTTGAAGGGGGGTACCGCATCCAGTGGCGCGAGAGCACCACGGTCGACCTGGCGGGTTTTTACAACGTCTACGATCGCCTGCGCACGTTTGAAAGTTTTTTACCGCCCTACGTCGAAGCCGAACCGGACTCCCACCTGGTCCTTCCGGTACGCGCCGAAAACAAAATGAACGGCGAGGTCTACGGCGTGGAGTTGAAAATCCATCAACACCTGTCGCCGCGCTGGCGAGTGAGCGGCACCTACTCGCTGCTGCGCATGGAGCTGGACCTAGACGCCGACAGCATGGACATATTCTCGTCCCGGGCCGAAGGGGAAGTGCCGGAGCACCAGGCCACCCTGCAATCGTCCATGGACCTGGGGCAGAACTTGCAGCTAAATCTGCTGGGTCGCTATGTAGACCGTTTGCCGGGGTCACAGATAGACAGCTATACCACACTGGACGCGCGGCTGGCCTGGCAACCGCGGCCGCAATGGGAAATCGCCGTGGTGGGACAAAATTTGCTGGAAGAACGCCACGGCGAATTCAGGCCCATTTTTGTCAGCTCCCTGCCACCCAAGTAAAGCGCGGCGTCTACGGCACCTTGACCTGGAGCTACTGAAATTTTTCTCCCACCAGCGCAGCCCACTCGCTTGCCTCTTGCCGCACCACACCTCTAGCCGCGCGAGGGTTCGGAGCGCTCCTGGCGCAGCCGCGCGTGCACCTCTTTGACCTTAAAGTCGTTGTCGATAACCTGTTGTAGGTGCACCATGCGCTCCGGGCCGGCCGTTTGCACCATGGTCTCGCCTAGAATGTGGTCGATCCAGAAACGCCCTTCGTGAGCCAGGGCGTTCTGAAAGTCTTCAAGACGATCGTCGGGCACGTGCTCGTAGAAATTCATGGTGTACATGCGCCGCCGTTTGGAGCCGCCAAAGGCGGCGTGTTTGATGTTGTGCCAGAAGACCACTATATCGCCGGGCTGGGTCTCGACGACCACACAAGGCACCTGGTCGGGCGTCACGCCCCACATATTGCCGCTGTCGCGCACCTGCTCTTCCAGGCGGTCGGAGTAGGCGTCGCCGCAGTGGTGGCTGCCGGGTATAATGCGCACGGCGCCATCGTCGCGCGTCAGCGGATCCAGGTAGAAGGCGATTTTGATGCTGGGGATGCGCCCGCCGTCGTAGCCGTCCGAGTGCCAGCGCGTGTCGCCCACGTAAAGATTGCCGTCGCCGCTGGTGTAGTTAAAATCGTCGCCCAAAATGCCGGCGGCAATGTCGTGAATGCGCGGATCGTCGAGCAGGCTGCTCAGGTATTCGTTTTGATCGGGAAAGGGCACAATGCACGAGCGCGCCTCGTGGTCGTGCGGTTTGCCGTGGTGGCCGTCGCCGCGCTCGGCCCACACGCGCTCGAACTCCTCGATGATGCGGTCGACGCAGTCGACCAGCAGGCCGGGAAAATAGAGATAGCCAAAAGTATTAAAGAAATTGAGTTGCTGTTCGCTCAGACGCGTCTGGGTCATGCACCCGCTCCTTTCTACAGGGGTTAAACACTCAAAATTGGCCGCGGCGAAAACCGTAGCGCACCTCGCCGGTGAGCAAACTCCGCTGCTCCGGGGTCACGCCTGCGAGGACGAACTCGGGCGGGTCGTAGCGCTCCCAGGTTTGCATAAACGGCGGGGTGTAGCCGTAGACCAGCGAATAGCGCGGCGACGCGTCGGCCCCGAGCCGCGGGCCGGAGTGAATCAGCGTTTCACTCAAAATGAGCACGTCGCCGGCGCGCGCCTGCAATTGCTGCGCCAGGGAATCGTCCATAAACTCGCGCAGCGTTTGCGTCGGCAGCTCCATGCGGTGGCTGCCCGGCACCACCCAGGTGCCCTCGCCCGGGCCGTTGTCGGTCAAATATATAAACGCTTTACTGAACGTGCAGTGGTAGTGGCCGCCCGCCTCAAAACTACCGACGTTGGGACCAATGCCCCGGTGCCACCCCTCTTCTCCCACCGGCTTTTCTGCGGCCTCCGTTTCGGGGTAATTGATAATATACTGGTGCTCCTCCAGGCGCACCTCGCCGCCGCACACGTCCATAATAACGGGGTGCAAAATCGGGTGCAACGCCGTTTCCAGCAAATGCGGATGGTACCAGGCGCAGCGCGACAATACGGTCTGTGTTGGCGTTTTGGGATAGCCGTCGTGTTTATACCAGCAGCTAGCGTCCGCGTCCATCTGGTCGGCCAGAGCGATGAAGCGCTGGCATTCCGCGGCGCTGAATATGTTCTCTAATAAAACGTACCCGTTGACGTCGTAGAAATACCGTTGCGCCGCTGTAAGTTTTGTCTCGGTTGTTTCCATATTCTTCAATTAAGTCTTTCTTCGCTCGGACGGAACGATCGGGCGATAACGCGGCCCGAAGTCGGGGCGAGCTCGGTCTGAGAAGCCGCTTTCTCTACTTTATGGCTCCAGCATCACCTGCCAGTCGGGCGTCAGTTTTAGACGCCCCTGGAACGACTCGCCCGATTCGTTTTTAAATCCCTTTATCGCTCGGGTCACACCTTTCTCGATCAGCGTTTCGATCTGTTTCTGCGTCAGTTTCTTGCCGGCGAACCCTTTCCACACGACAAAGTCGCACCCTTCCCTAAAACGGTTGCAACCAAATCCGCGCCGCCCCTCGATAATCTGCCCTTGTCCGCATTTGGGGCACGTCAGGCTTTGCTCTTTTGCGGACGAGGGAACCGGCTCAGCGGCAGTCGTCGCACTCGCTTTATTGCGCCCGGTAGAACCGGTTGGGGCTGTAGCCATCGGGATCGGCGCCCCCCCCGCTGGAACAACGCCCGGTTCTTCGGGGGCAGACACCAGACTCCGCTGTTTATCGACAGACGGAGATTTGGCCGCCGCACCCGGTGTCGAATCGAAATCGAATTCCACTTTAAAATCGCCACTCATCTTCAAGCGCGCCGCAAATTTCTTACCCGCTTTGGAAGTAAACCCTTTAATCTCTCCCGTTTGCCCTCTGGCGAGCAAATCGCCCACCTGTTTTTTTGTCAATTTTTTACGGGCCACCGTCTTCCATATAACAAAGTCGCATCCCTCGCGGTAGCGATTGCAGCCAAACCCCTTCTTGTTCTCCAAAATTTCACCCTGCTTGCACTTGGGACAGGTGCCCGGGCTGACACCGGCGGCCGCCCCACCACCCGACTTCTTGCCGCGCCCGTTGCCGCCAAAGGTGGACGGCGGCAGCGTGGGGCTCTGGGCCACCTGGGGAACGAGCGACTCGACAAAGGCAATAATCGACTGGTGAAATGCCTCGCCACTAAGTTGTCCCTCCTCGACGTCCTTGAGTTTCTGCTCCCACTGCCCGGTCAGTTCCGGGCTCTTGAGCGACTCGGCCACCACGGCCACCAGCGTTTTGCCCTTTTCGGTGGCCGCCAGCGATTTCTTATTGCGCTGCACAAACTCGCTGCGAATCAGCCGTTCGATAATTTCCGCCCGCGTCGCCGGCGTGCCCAGCCCCGACTCTTTCATGGCCGCGGCCAGGGCCTCGTCGTCCACCTCGCGGCCGGCGTTTTTCATGGCGGTCAGCAAAGTGGCATCGGTGTAGGGTTTGGGCGGTTTGGTCTCTTTTTCCACCACCTCCATCGCCTCCACATTGACCTGCTGCCCCTCGCGCAGCGGCGGAATGGTCTGGCGCCGCTCGTCCTCTTCGCCGTCGTTGGCGGCGACGCGCGGATTGACCACCGTCCACCCCGCCTCCAGCACTTCGGAGCCCTTGCCGACAAAGAGCGCCTTGCCAATGTCGAGGTGCACCGCCGTCTCCTCGACCACTTGCTCGGGCAGGAAGATGGCGACAAAACGCTCTACCACCAGGTCGTACACTTTGCGCAACGGCGGCGGCAAAGTTGGCGACACCGCCCCGCCGGTGGGGATAATGCCGTGGTGGTCCGAAAGTTTGCTCTTGTCCACATAGGCCTTGCCCAACTTGTGCCCCTGGCGCAAGCGCTCCAGGGCGAGCGGCGCCTGCGGGTGTTTTAACTTTTCCAGAATACCGGGCAGTTGCGGCACCATGTCCTCGGAGATATGGCGACTCTCGGTGCGCGGGTAGGTGATCAGCTTGTGGGTCTCGTAGAGCGCCTGGGCGTATTCCAGCACTTTGGCCGCTGTAAAGCCAAAGCGACGGTTGGCTTCGCGCTGCAAAGTGATCAAATCGAAGAGCGGCGGCGGCCTGTTCTTCTTTACCTTCTTTTCTACCTTCAGCACCGTCCCGGTCTTATTGGGACTCAAACGCTGGTGCAGTTGTTCGGCCCGCTCTTTACTGTCAATGCGAGTCTGCCCCTCCTCGTCGGTATATTTGGCGAGAAAGCCTTCCCGCAACTGCGCCACCAGCTCGTAAAAGAAAACCTTCTTAAAATTGGCGATGGTCTCGTCGCGCTTGACGATCATCGCCAACGTTGGCGTCTGCACCCGCCCAATGGTACACAGGACTTTATTGTGCACCGTATAAGCGCGCGTCAAATTGAGCCCGATGAGCCAATCGGCCTGCGCCCGCGCCCGCGCCGCCTGCGCCAGATCGTCAAAGGCGCTGCCGTTTTGCAAATTGCGCAGCCCCTGTCCTATGGCCGCGTCGGTGAGGCTCGATATCCACAATCGCTTGAAAGGCTTGCGACACCGCGCGTGCTGGTAAATGAGCCGAAATATATGCTCCCCCTCGCGCCCCGCATCTGTGGCGCAAATGATCTCGTCGGTCTCGGCCGCCGTTATGAGCTTTTTAACTATACTAAACTGCGCCGCCGTAGACTTGTGCGTCTTCAGTTTCCACTGCTGTGGAATCATGGGCAATTGCCCCAGCGACCAGCGCTCGCTCCACGGCGGCCCGTAATCATCCGGCTCGGCCAGATGTACCAAGTGTCCCAGCGCCCACGTGACAATATACCCGTTGCCCGACAGACACCCTTCCCCTTTCTTCCCCGCCTTTAATACACGGGCAATATCGCGGGCGACACTTGGTTTTTCTGCTACGACAACTTTAGGCATGATTCGTTTTGACGATTGGGTTGGTGTGGTGGGCGTGGGCCTGGTGGTGTCAGGGGGTGGGGGCCTTGCCTATGGTGCTTTGTGAGTCCCTCGGGGGGCCTGCCCGGCCCCATCCCCCCCCACAGCCCTGGCGGGGTGAGTCCCGGTTCCCCTTTCCCCTTCCCCTCCCCCACAAAGCACCGCCGGCAAAACCCCCACCCCCTGGCACCAACGTACATATGGATGATAAACTACGCTAACCAAAATAAGCACTCCCCCCGACCCCCCCCCCCCCCGAAGCGCGTCCCCACCCCTAAAAATTCCCCCTTTACTCCCCCCTTTCAATTAGTATAGTATGTAACCAAAACCCACGCAAAACCCCGGAGCCAACCTTCATGACCCAGGAAAACGGCACCATCCTCCTAGTCGACCCCACCCCCCAAACAAGACAAGACCTCGCCGCCATCATCCAAGCCAAAGGCGAACAAATAACCACCGCACAAAACAACAACGAAGCCCTCGCCCTCCTCCAACAAACCTACCACCCCATCCTCGTCGCCGCCGGCCCCATGGCCGAAAACCGCGAACTCTGTCAAAGCGTTAGAGAACTCGACCTGCCCGGCTACGTCTTCATCATCCTGATCATCGACGAAGGAGAGGAGCAAGAAACCAGCACCACCCTGCAGGCCGAAGCAGACGAATGCCTGGTGCGCCCCTTCGGCGCCGCTGAACTGGGCATGCGCCTGCACACCGGCCGGCGCGTCGTGCGCCTGGAACAAGCGCTCGAAGACACCTACGAACAAATGGAGCAGGTCACCACCATGGACTCGCTCACCGCCGTGTACAGCCGCAACTACATCGCCACCCACCTGGCCAACGAAATCACCCAGGCCAGCCGCTACAGCAAACCCCTGTCCATCGTCATGTGCGACATAGACCACTTCCGCCACATCAACGACGCCCACGGGCACCAGGCCGGGGACGACTTGCTGGCGCAATTCGCCGCCTGCCTGCGCGACACCGTGCGCCAGAACATCGACTGGGTGGGGCGCTACGGCGGCGAAGAGTTTATCATCGTGCTACCCGAAACCCGCATCGTCGGCGCCGTGGTCATGGCCAAGCGCGTGCGCAAGGCGGTCAACGAAGCCTCCATAGAAGTGGAGGGCAAAGACATCGGTTTAACCGCCAGTTTTGGGGTGGTGGGGTTTGAACACACACCGCCCGAGTGGATTAAAATGGAAGCGGTCGTAGAAGCGGCCGAAACGCAACTGCTGCGCGCCAAGGACGAAGGGCGCGACCGGGTGATGTCGGGGCCGCCGCTAGAAAACAAGTGACCCCCAGAGAATTGGAATCAGCTCCGCTGCCAGCACTGGTACTCGCCGTGCGCTTTGGCGTTGGCGCAATCACCCTCCGTTTTAAACCGGCACGGGCGACGCCGGGTCGATCAGCGACTCGTTCTTGAGCTCCTCCCAAAAATCGGCGGGAATGGCGTGCTCTAAGTAGGCGATGTTGGCCTCCAGTTCCGCGGGAGAACGCGAACCCGGAATGGTGGTGGCCACCGCCGGATGGCCAAAGGGAAATTGCAGCGCCGCCGCCTGCAAGGGCACGCCGTGGCGGCCGCACACGGCTTCGATGCGGCGGGTGCGCTCGAGAATTTCCGGC
>CAXGRO010000298.1:0-7022 GCA_964012055.1 uncultured bacterium | reverse complement strand
TCATTACCCACAACCTGATGATTCTCCCAAATGTGGCCTGAAGCTTTTCAACAGAACAATTGAGCATCTATCGTGTGGACGCAGTACCAACTAAAAGTAGGGCGAGCCCGTTATAGAAAAATGTCAACCAGATTACTGCCGGACGACTTGAGATTGAGAAAAGCTGTTGAAGGGGACTCAGATTTTTGTTATCGCGTTCGAGAACTCGCGTTCCGCGAATTCGCTGAGAGAGTCAGGGTTTGGGAAGATGTATTTGACTAGTATTTATACCCCAGATGAGATATGCTCTCTCGCGTCGTCGTGTGGATTTGCGTGTCTTTTATCCTGTGCGGACTTTGAAGAGTCACAGTCTCCTGATGCGTCTAAATCTCGCATGCAGTTTATCTTTGAGCTGCTATAAGATCTCACTAAAGAAATGGATATAACAGCATCTCATTCGGCGCCAGCAAGCCCAGCACCCAGCACCTCGTCCGGCGACCGGCGAAACGGGTCAACAACCGTCAGTCCGTCCAAATCCTGGCCGTCCTGGAGATCTTCCGTAAGTAGAAGTTCCGCACCGCACAACTGAGCCGCCGCGACGATCTGCACATCCCACCACGAAAGCGAAAATCTTATCGCTACTTCCCTGGCCCGTCTAAGCACGCGGCCGTCCACCGGCACCGGGTCCCAACGTCAACAGATCCTCAACATCATTCCAGGCTGCGTCTTCACTCAATCCGGGTTTAAGTTTATGGGTCACCGTGACAAAGTACTCGCTCAATACCTGAATACCTATGCGGCCGTACTGCTGCGCCCAAAGCCGCCGAGCCACGCCTCAACTAGGAGCTGCTTCTCAGGTTCGGAGGCATCCCTGGCGTAGACCAGTAGGTTGGTATCAACGAAGCAGATCGCGCTCATGCAGTTCGTCTCGCTGGAGATAGGCACCCGATTCCTTCAGTACTTGGGCGCCGCGGCCCATGAAACGCTTTTGGGCTCGGTTGTATTCGAGTTCGTTGTTCATTCTTTTTTTACCAAGTCTCCAACGAACTGAGAAACGCTGGTATCGTGTTCAACCGCCCACACGCGGACCCAGCGGGCAACCTCGTCTTCCAACGTAATGGTAACATTTCTCATCGCTCCTACCCCTAAGATAAATCCGTTGCAAATTGACACGAATATAGCGTCACACGAAACTCGTATCAATTTGAAGGAATGATCGGTGCGGTCTGCTAGCACGGTGGCACTAAGACAGCAAAATACCCGGATTGCTCTCAGGGCGAGAGCAGCCAGATTTGTTGCTGGTCGGTTCAACAGCACAAAATTTTTTATTTTTCCAATCCCGACCACATTTTTATCTTATAGGGCCTCTCAGAACGGACACCCTTGATGAGCTTGGAAGTTCTACTTAACATTTAGCCATGACAAATTCAAAACAAACAGTCGAGCCAGCCGCCGGCCTTGACGACGGAACCCACACCCGCGACGCGCGCGGCGAGTGGATGCCCCGCGTCCTGGGCAAGGCCATGCCTTTTGCCTGGCCCATCCAGCCTCAAAAGCTGCTCCGCTTCTTCCTCGGCTTTCCCGGATTTCTCTGGCCTTTTGGGGCGGCGGCCTTCTACGGGCTAGCGGCGTTGACCTGGCAGTATCTCCAACCCGGGGCCGACCAGCTGAGCAACTTCAGTCAGCTGCGCGCTGAATGGATCCTCCCGATGTTCGCCCGCAACCTAGTGATGCTGCTGATTGTCGCCGGTACCTTACATCTCATTCTCTACTGGCGCCGCGTGCAGGGCACCCGCTTCAAATACAATTCCCGCTGGCCCAGCACCTCCAGCAAGGCGTTCCTCTTCAACAATCAGGTCAAGGACAATATGTTCTGGAGTCTCGCCAGCGGCGGCACCATCTGGACCTTGTACGAAGTCCTGATGCTGTGGGCCTATGGCAACGGCTGGTTGCAGTTCACTACGTTCCAAAGCAATCCGGTCTGGTGCGTCGTCTTAGCTTTGTTGCTGCCGTTTTGGCAGGATTTGCACTTTTACATTGTGCACCGAATCTCGCACTGGAAACCTCTCTACGACTCCTCCCACTACCTCCACCACCGCAACACCAATGTCGGGCCGTGGTCGGGTCTGTCCATGCACCCCATCGAGCACATCCTCTACTTTACCCGCTGGATCATTCTGTTTCTCGTGCCCTCACACCCCATCCACATGCTCTACCTGATGCAGCGTCCCGCCCTCAACCCCGCTCTGGGGCACACCGGCTTCGACCGCATCGTTCTCAAGGAAGATAGCAACGGGATCTCCGTCGATACCTACTTCCACTATCTGCACCACCGCTTCTTCGAATGCAATTACGGTACCGTCACAGTACCGCTGGATCGTTGGTTCGGCACGCTCCACGACGGGACGCCCGAATCGTACAAGCAGATGCGCGAAAAGCGGCAAATGCCACGAGAGGCCGACCCGAGCGCGTTGAGCGCCTAGGCGGGCGAAACACCTCGCGACTTATCTTAGGTTCTATCTACTCCTGCTCGAGCACCCAGTCCACAGCGGCGGATAAATCGTCGGCGATGTAGTCCAACCGGCTGCGCTGCGCCTCGCTCAACTTTTCAATTTCTTGGGGTCCGTGGCCGGTGCGCAGGAGCACCACCCGGCACCCCGCCCTCAGCCCCGCTTCGGCATCCGACCAGTGATCGCCGATCATGTAGGACCGCTCCAGGTCGATATCCAGATCCCGCGCGGCGCGCGTCAACATCGCGTGGCCCGGCTTGCGGCAGTCGCACTCGGTTTTGTAGGCACCCAGGCCCTGTAGCGGATCGTGGGGGCAGTAGTATACCCCGTCGACGGACGTCCCCTCTTGCCGCAGCAAATCCTGAAACGCATCCAGAACAAGGATGAGCTGCGCTTCGGTCATCAACCCGCGGCCGACCCCCGCCTGGTTGGTAACCAGAGGCAAGCGGAAACCCGCCGCTCTCAGCCGATTCATCGCCGCCACCGACCCGGGGATCAACTCGAACGAGGCCGGATCGGAGATATACCCAACATCCTCGTTGATCGTACCGTCTCGGTCTAAGAAAACTGCTCGGTTCATTTTAGATGGCCCAATCCTTCCACATGTTTGTCGGGTCAGGTGGCTCGTCCTCGCGAAACTTGCGCGTGTCCACATGGAACTGCTCCTGACAGTTCATCGATTCAGTCCAACCGCCCAGCGTATGATCGTCGTAGAACGTCCGCGGCTGCGCGGGGCTCGAGTCCTTCTGAAAGTCGCAAACCAGCATCAAGCGGACGCTCTCGCGCAGGCGGTTGGGGCTGGCGCAGTGGGCCAGGCGGTGATGCCAGAAGCACACGTCCCCGGCCTTGCCGTCAAACTCCACCGGCTGCACCGTCGCGGCAATGTCGGCGAGCGTCTGCTTTACGGTCGGCGAGCTCATGTGCCCCCCCGGACCGAGGGTGCTAAAGTTGGTGATGTCCTTGGGAAAATTGCCCTGGGAGGTCGTGAACAGCGGAAAGAGCCGGTGGTGACTGGTGGGCCACAGCGTGAAGCAGCCGCCGCTGGGCGCACAATCTTCGAGCAGTACCATGGCACCGAGCTGGTGGCAGCACGAGTCCCAGTGAATGCCATTTTGGATGGGCGGGTACGGGGGCGGCGTGGGAAACCTGGCGTACACACCGCGCGTGCGCCGGCACGGTCGCACGCGCGCACCGATCAGTGCGGCCACCACGGACTGCACCGCCGCCGAGTTGGGCACTAGCTGCAGCATGAACGGCTCCGTACCCAGCCCGGTCGGCCCGGAGCTGAGCAGTTGCCAGACGCCGTCGTCCCCCCGCGCGCCGCTAAAGTGGTTCAGGTCGCCGCCGGGCTCGCCGTTCACCGGCGTCCTCTCCCAAAGGCGGTGGGCGTTCGTGTACGACGAGGGGTCGTCGCGGCTGACGCAGCTCGGTGCCCGTTCCCAGATGTAGTCGAGGACGGGCTGCAGCGACTCCCTTTCCAACAGGCCTCGCTTTATTAAATACCCTTGCTCCTTGAAGAACGTGGCCTCGCTCGCCGAAAACGGGTGGCCGGCCACCTCGTCGGGCGTTTCCAGCAGGCTAGAAGCAATCGCGTCCCCCTGGCCGGTCTCTGGCGACGAGCTGCCGTCCGGGGCTGCTTTATCGTTGCTCATTGGTGCACCCTCTTGCGATCCCATCATAAATACCTTAAACCAGGACGTGTACGATTCGGTTTTTAGCGCTCGGGAGGGTCCCTGAGCTTCCTACCTAAACAACACATGCACCTCAAGCTTTTCAAGGCTCAGCCGTTCCGCCGCCTTCCCGTCCCCATCCACCGACACCCCGATCAGATTCTTACCCACGGCAAAAACATCGGGGTCCACCGCAAATACAAACCAGCCGTCCTCAACCGAATATCCCTGTAAAGGAATATTGTTGACGCGCACCCGCAAGTGCTCCGCCGCATCACTCCGCGGCGGCCGGGTGGACAACTGTTCTCTATCCCAAAACGGGTTGATCGACGCCGCACTCACCCGGTCGGCCGCAGGTTCCGCCGGTCTCTCTCTGCGGCGTCCCGTCCGAAAGCAGCAGCCGCAGCGTCAACTGGGCAATGCGGTCTCCATCCGCCGCCAAATCCTGCCCCACGCGCAACTGCACCAGCGTGTCCACGCGCCCGGATAGATCCACACTGGCCGGCAATTGGCCCAGCATATTGGTGTTCTGGTAATTGTGCCGCGGCGTTACCCACTGGTCGATATCGGCCCCGCCCGAACCGCCGCCGCCGCGCCGCTGCACGACAAAATGTTTGTCCTTATAGCGCAGCCCGTCCGCAGCCCCCAGCTCGCGGTAGGCCTGCCGGTATACGGGGATCTGGCGGCCGCCCTCGTCGTAAGCGCCGCGGAAGCGCAGCCCAAAACGCGCCGCCAGCGCCGGGGACGCAACGCCCCAATTGAAGGTCTGGATCGCGTCCACTCCCTGGGCCCACCAGTCGGTCGCGGCGCCGCGCCAAACCTCGATGGGCGGCCAGGAATATCCGTCGGAGCAGTGATGGTCGTCCAGCGTCGCCAACACCTGCACCGGGCGGTCGCCGATGAGCTGCTTGAACGATTCCACCTCCAGTTCCAGGCTGCGCACGCCCAAAACGATCAGGTCCGCCAGGTTGAGCTCTAACCAGGTTAGCACGTCCAACCCGTCAAAACGGCAGCCCACCAGACAGTTGGGCACGCGCACCGCAATCAACACCGGCCGGCCCCGTTGCCGTGCCACCTCCAGCGTCGTCTGCCGCACTTCGTACAGGAAGCGGGTGACGTGGCCGCGCAAAGCCCACTGCTGGCCGGCCGGGGTCAAAAGGGTGCCGGGACAAAATCCATTTCAATGCCGTCAAAGTTGTAGCGCTCCACCAGCTCGCGGCAGTAGGCGACTTTTTTCTGGCGCACTTCGGGCACGGCAAAATTGACCAGCGGCTGGTCCCACTCGCCCGGGATCAGCCAGTCGGGTGGCATGTCATCCTGCTCGCCGTTCTTCTCCAGCATCTCGTTGAGGCGATAGGAATAAAAACATTCCAGGCCCCGCTTTTTGGTCTCCTCGATATAGATCTCGGCGATATTGACCCCAGAGCCGGCCCAGCGCTGGAACGTCTTTACCTCCTCTGCCGACAGGTACCCGGACACCGAGGTGCTATTGGCGCTTATCAGCCAATGTCCGCGCATGGGGAACACATTGTCCCACGACCACCACTGCGCGTCGATATGGGTGCCGCCCTCGTCGACAAAGCCGAACTCGTATTCCATGATCTGCGGCACACTCATGCCGGCGTTGACCGCCTTCAATAGCCCGTCCACCTGGTGATTGACCACAATGCGGCGCCGGCGCTGCGCGGCAGCTAGATGATCGGGCGACAATTCGAAGGGTTGCAAATCGTTGTACCCTCTTGCGGTCTCAGCCATAGATACCAAAATGCGATTCGCGCCTCTTACTTTAGCCACCAGTTGGTGTTCCTCATTCAGGTTCAAGCTTGACCACAAGACGGGAATTCGTCGCCTTGGCGATTTTCTGCAACATGGTCAGGGAGCCGCCCTGGTAGTCGGGATCCTCCAGTCGGGCGATGCTCGGCTGTTTGGTGCCGATCTCCTTGGCTAGATCGGCCTGGCTCATATTATTGCGTAGACGGGCTTCGATGATGCTGCGGGCGCGCTCGAACTCGGGTTGCTGATCCTCATACGCCTCGACGAAAGCCGGATTACTCTCCAGCTTCTTGCGCACTCTGGTCCAGGATTTTTCAACGGGCATGATCGTTAATCTCCAGTGCGGTGCAGGTAATCGCGCATCCGCTGTTGGGCCAGGCGAATCTCGCGCGAGGGTATTTTTTGCGTCTTCTTCGTGAAGCCATGCAACAGGACGAATCGGCGGCCGGTATGCGTGAAAAACAGGACTCGGTAGTTGTTGGAAGAGACTTTGACGCGGATCTCAGCCAATTTACGCACGCCCTGAATGTTTTTGACGAAAGGCTCGCCAACTTGTAGGCCAAACTCTTCAAGTAGCTCAAAAACATGGGCAAATCGCGCCTGGACGCGTTCGGGCAGATCCGCAATGAACTCTTCGACAGGACAGGAATTGTCCGCCGTCGTATATAGGGTGATTGTCCAACGGTCCATTAGATTAATATAACATAATCGTTATATATAGCAATTTGAGCAGATTTGGCATTTGCCTTACTTTTGCCCGTGAGACGCCAAGCAGAGAGGCAAGATCCGCAATGGGCGAACCCCAAGAGGATAATCTATATGAAAACAATTGCCAGCAGTGTTAAAACGGCGCCGCCGACCTGGGCGGTGCTGGAACGTCAGTTGATCGACGCGATGGACCAGGCGGCGCCGATTTTTATCGAAAAGTACACCCGTCTCGGCGGCGCCCTGATCTGGATGGAAGGCAACCCGGGCGACGATATCTGGGCCGACGATCTCTACGAGGGTTTTTTCAACTGGCCGTTTTTCTACGACGTGGGCGGCAGCGACTACATCGCCGCAATGGCGGTGCAGGAGTGGAACGCTATAA
>CAXGRO010000297.1:0-7057 GCA_964012055.1 uncultured bacterium | reverse complement strand
GGGCCCGCCCAGCGGGATGATATCGGTGCTGTAGCGCGCCTCCTGGGCAAAACCGTCACCAAAGACCTGATACTCGGCGATTTCCCAATTGCCGATCCCCGTGACAAACAAGATATTGCGCACCGGCACATCGGGCAGAATGACCTCCATGTCGGACTGGGTATTTTCGGTGATATTATGGTGGATATCGTAGTCGATAAAGGCCTGGCCGCGCCAGGTAAAACGACCTTCGCGCGTCCCCTTTTTGAGATCGTCGCCGTCGTTGGTGCCTATGATGAAATTTTCCACAAAACGCTCGTTCCAAAAGCGCGGGGTGGGATAGAATTTGATCCTGCGAATGGGAAAAGCGCCGCCCAGATCAATCCAGATGCCCTTCCGGCCCCCAGTCGAGTACTGCCCTCCCAGGCCAACATAGGCGGTGGTTGAATCGGCATCAAAAATATTGTCGAGTTGCGGCTCGTCTTTCCAGCCGTAGCCGTCGTTGGTTTTTATCAAACCGCCGCGCCCTCTAATCAAAGGCGTCAGATTCTCCTCTGGATCCAGGCGCTGGGGCGCGATGGAATTGGGGGTAATTTCCACCAGATCCGCCAGCCCAAACTTCTTTTCGTCGACATTCCAGGACAATTGCACAAATTCGATGGTTGGATCCTCTTCCACCGCTGCGGGGGGCGGCAGATCCTCGCCGCCAATGCGGTAGATGGTGAGCGCGTGAGCGGCGCCGACAAAAAGCCCACAGGCACAGAGGGCGGACAATAGCTGTAAGGGACGCAGGCGCATAAATACCCCCATTTTTCTGAGTTTTAATAACACCTATATCAATACTGTGGACAATTATTGTAAGCCATTGATAAATAACGACTTAGGCAAATAGGCATTGAAATTTGCAACTTGTTGATAAATAATCACTTACGAATTTCAACCTTACAAAAATCCGCTCAAAATCGAAAAAGTGTCCACAGTATTGATATATACAATAATAATAAAAAAAAACGGGGGTAAGATCCAATCGAATCTTACCCCCTCAGCTAAAAAGTCAGCTGTAAAACAGTTTAACGAGCCATGGACGCCTTGATCTGACCCCAGGTGTTGTCTTCAACAGCCGTGGAGAGGATCTCTTCGTCGATGGGCATCATCAAGAAGTCGGCAAAGAAATCAGCGTCGCCGAACGACTCGACGTTGGGGCTGAGCGACCAGCGACCGGCGCAGGCGCACTCGTTGGTGTCGCCGCCGGGCAGTGTGTCGTGATCCCAAACGTTGTTAGCCATACCAATGACCTCGCCTTCGGTGAGATCGTGCTCGATGCTGCCTTCGGGATCCAGCCAGTTGTAGTCGTCCCAGACCACGTTGTACCACTCGGCTTCCAGGGTCCACTCGTTGCCGTCGCCCGGTTCGCCGGTGTAGGTGTAGGCTTTGTCGGAGTAAGGCGGCACATCGTACCAGTCGGCCTGCGTCATCCAGAACCAACTCCAGATGCCGGGACCGCGCGCCAGACCATCGTCAAAGAAGAGGTGATAAATCTGGGCGTGGCGACCGCGGGTGCGCTGAATTTCTTCGTCCGTCTGGTCTTCCAGGTTCCAGAAATTGCCGCCGCTGTGGTCGGCGTCGATGGCGATCTCGATGTCATCCCAGGGCCACCAGACGTCGTCAAAGCGATCGTGGCCAAAATAGATGCGGTTTTCGGAATCGACCCAGGTGGCCACCCAGCGATACGACAGCGAGGCGGCATCCAGCGGGCCGTCGTAGCCGTCGGCGCGGTCGGCCGAGGTATTGCCGTTCTGATCGGCAAATTCGGACGTGACCCAGAATTCTTCGGGAATGATGTTAAACTCGGAGATGTCGCCGTCCAACACCGGAATGGTGTCATCGGACCACTGCCAAACAAAGCCCAGAAAATCGGGCGGGTCGTGCGCTACAGCGTTGGTGTTCAGGCCGAACACCAGAGCGACAGCTAGCAAAAATACGCTTAACTTCTTCACTGCTTCACCTCTCCTGAATAGAGTAAATGGTGGAATCGTATTGACAGCTATAATAAGCAATAAATCCGTTGGACGCTACGTAACCTCCTTTCCTCGTCTCTGTACTACATGCAAAAAAACCTGTTAAAGACATGTTAAATATATAGAAATACCTGTTTGGTTTCAACAAATTTGGCATATATTTTTTGACACAAAATGATCAAAAAAATCTATTTTTTCAACATAAATCAAATAAAAACAAATCTTTATAAATCAATCTCCCAGACTCGCAAACATCGACAAAAAGAACAATCCCGTAGTTTCTGTATCGCGCGGTCCTTCAATCACCTCCAAAGAGCGGCGATCGATGCGCATGCCCAATTGCGTGATCAGGTCGTAACCCTGATAAGATCTGCGGTTGGTGAGTTGCAATGCGTACACCGTGCCGCGAAAATCGCCACTAAAACTCTGCTCGGGCAATTCGTCCTCGTCGCCGCGCAAATTGCTGAAAAATCGCTGCTCCAACCCACCGTGCAAGCGCGTCGAACGCAAGATGGGCAATTGCACCTGTAAGAAGAAAATTGCATCCCAAGAACGCCGCTTTTCCAGATCCAAACTAAAGGGCGTCTCGCGCAGCCACTCGCTCTTGAAACGGGGCGAGATATCCAACTGCTTCCACTGGAAGAGGTATTCGGCCTTGTTGATCAAACCGAAGAATCCCGACTCGTCGCGCCCGTTGCGCCCCTCCGGTCCCAGCGGGTCAAAGGCGACCACCGGCGCACCCTCTTCGTCCAGCACAAACTCGACCTCGTCGTCGCGCTGGCGCCAGGTCTCCCACTTAAAGCGGTGCTCGGTGCGCCAGCCAACCCCGCTGGCATAAGTCCAATCGGTGTAGAAGGTATTGATCCAGGTGTCTTCCGCCGCCAGCAGGTCCAGCACGGCTTGATTGCGCCCGGAGGTGGGGGCGGCCTGGCCGAACTCCGTGCGCGGTATAATCCACTGCCGCAAGTCGTCGGCAATGGTGTCCTCGGCCTTTTTAAACATGTCGAAAACGCGCAAGCGGCCCCATGCAGAATCGTTGCGGTCGAAGGTGAACAGTCCATAGGTGGTTACATTCTCACGCGCCGTCTTCTCCATGTTCTGGCGCAACTGCCCCGCCTTCACTTCGATGCCGGGCATAATTTCGACGCCGGCGTTGACGTTGTAGCCCCAGTGATCTTTGCGGTAGGGGTAGTCGGGCAGATCGTCGTTTTCAAAGCGCTCCACCCAGCCGTTGTTGTTCAAATCCATGCCAAAGAGAAATTCGGGCCGGTCGGAGCGATAGCGCAGGAAGGGCTCGTCGTAGTCGGGGAAGAAATTTTCGCGCTCCGGCGTGCTGTTCTGGTTAAAATCCGAAATAAAATCGTGGTTCTCGTCGTAGCCGGGAAACACCGCCAAGTCGGGCAGGCCGCGAATTTCGATATTGGGGTTGTCGCGCCGCGGCACCAAACTGCCCTCGGCAAAGCGCAATTGGTCGGGCTGGCGGTCCTGGTCGTCGTTGTCGTCGACAAAATCGTAGGTCAGGTTGGTGGCTTCGGGCGAAAAGTCGATCAAACCTTCGCGGCTCACCGGCTGGATGCTGGTCGAATAGCCGTCTTCCATACCAAACCCTTCGCCAAAAATCGACCAGGGGCCGCGGCGCCATGAGGCGTTGAGCATCCAGCCTAGGGCGTGTTCGTTGCCCTGGATACCGGAGATGGCCTTGTGCGTCTTGCGCAGAGTGGCGGGGTATTTGCGGTAACTGGTATTGATATTGACTTCGCTGTAGAGGTCAAAGCCGTGAAAATCGCGCACCTGGGCCGTCAAACCGTAGATTTGCTTGGCGGTGGGCACGCCGTAATCAAAGATCACCTCGCGCTGGTTGAGCTGGTTTTTAATGTTGCCCTCGGCGCGCTCTATGACGACAAATTGCGGCACCCCGTCGCCGTCGGTCTGGCGGTTGGAACTCATCTCCACCCGGTAGTCATTGGCCAGCACCAGGCGCACGCGCACATTGTCGATCGCCGTAATCGCGTCTTCCGCCTCGGCCAGGCTAAGGCCCAACTGTTCCTGCAGTTTAGCCCGCAACGTCCCCGCTTCGCCGGCCAGGGCCGTGGGCACAAAATCATAGCGCATCACTATGCTCTCCGCCCCGTTGGCCACCAAGAAGCCCTCCACTACATCGCCGCCCTCAAAAACGGGCTGAAAATTGAGGCTGCTGGCCGTGAGCACGGTGTCGACCGGCACCAACACCACGCTGTCTTCCACCGCCATTTCGCGCATCAAAGTGGTGCTGATCTCGAGATCCTGGCTGATCAACAGCGCCCCGCCTTCGTTGTCTTCGGGCGAGTCATCGGAGAGGCGCAGCACCAAGAGGTCGAGGCGCTGCGATAGTTGACCGCCGGTCAGCGCGCCGTTGAAGACATTCCCCTTAAAAGCTTTATTGCGCGCCGTATTATTGTGGGCGTTGACAAAAGTGGCGCCCAGCGTCACATTGTCGGTTATATCGGCCTCGGCGCGACCACCCGCCAAACTGGTAAAATCGTTGGCCACCGACCGCGACGCGCCCAACAGAGGATTGCTGATGCGCGAGAACAGTCCGGTGACGCGGAAGCGGTCGGAGGCAAAATTGGTCAGCACGCCGTTAAAACCCGCTTTGCGGTACGTCATCGGCGTTAGCGTAGTGCGGATCTCGTCGCCCACAATAATCGAAAAACTATTGCCGCCCTTGGTGTCGGTGGAAATGATCAGGCGCCTAAAATCGTTGACGTAGCGCGAGGCTTTAAAAACCTGATTGCCGGTAAAGGGCGTCGGTTGGGTCTGGCGCCAGTCGTAGAGAATCCAGCCCAGGGTGGTGAGGTTGCCGTATACGTCGTAGTAGTAGTCCCCTTCCAACCCCCGTTCCAGGTAGCGCCGACTGGGGGTGAGGGCGTAGTTGGAGTAATCCCACTGGTTGTGGCGCCCGTACTCGCCAAAGAGAGTGGGCGGCAAATACCAGCGCTGAATGGTCGGGTCGAGGGCGTCGGTGTAAATCGGCACGCCGCTGACGCGATAGACATAGCGGTCGCCCTCCCGCTCCCCCAAACGGGCGCCGTAATCCTCCTGCGCCGGCGCCGGCGCCGCCAGCAGCAGTACAACCAGAGCCGGCAGCGCCTTGCGAAAATTCGCTCGCATCATTACTGCACTCCGGCGTATATGGTTATAAAGCTAGTGGTTTCCGTCTCGCCTTCGCTGAACTTCTCAAACTCGCCGTCGCGCACCCCCACTTGCTCGGTGAAGACGCGGCCGACGCGCAGGCCAATCTGCGTCGTCAACACATACCCCTGGTAGTTGGACTCGTTGGTCAATTGCACCGCCACAATCAGCGAGCGCAGATCCCCCGTTTCGGCGGCCTGCGCCGCTGCGAGCAAATCGTCCTCGTCGATCTCGCGATCGCTGAACTGCATCAGTTCGACGCCGGTGGTAAAAGTGCTGCGCTGCAGCACCGGCACCTGCGCCATCAATTGCAAGATGCCGTTCCAGTGGCTGCGGTCGTCCTCCCCCTTGATAAAGGCGTCTTGCGATAGCAATTCGCTCTTGATCTTGGGGTGCAAAGTCAACCGCCCCAGCGGCAGGAAGTATTCGACCTTGTTGATCAGGCCGAAGAAATTGGTGCTGCCGTTGAGCGGCTGCCCGTCGATATCGCGCGGGTCTTTGCCCTGATTGTAAAACTCGTATTTGAGTTTGTTGAGAATTTTGAGGCGGTCGATGCCGGTGTAGTCGAGCCCTATCCAGGAGGTGTTGATCCAGGTGTCCTGGGCCGGCAAGAAATCTTCCACCACTGGCTGCTGCGGCGCCGTCAGGAAAGGCGCCGCCTCGACGCGCTCGTCGGGGATGGAGTCTTCGGCGCGCTTGAGCATGTCGAAGACGCGCAGCCGCCCCAGGCCCGGGTAATCTTTGTCATAGGTGAAGAGCACGTAATTGGTGGTGTTTTCGCGGTCGTCCGAGAACATGCGCTCGTCGGTGCGCCCCACCATCAGGCGCGTTTCCGGCGTGATATTAACCCCAACAAAGACATTGTAACCTTTGCGGTCGACTTTGTAGAGATAGTCGGCTGCCTCGTCGTCCTCAAAGCGGTCGATCCAATTGTTGTTGTTGAGGTCGATGCCAAAGAGGAATTCGGGGCGGTCGACGTCGTGGCGCAAAAAGGGCTCGTCGTAGTCGGGAATGGTGTTGGGCACGGCGCCGTTATCGTTCTGGTTGAAGTCGGAGATGAAGTCGTTGTTCTCGTCCCACCCCGGAAAGACATTGAAGTCGCCCGCCGACGAGCCCAGGCGCGCCCAGTCGGGAAACTGGTCCTGGTCGTCGTTGTCGTCGACGAACTCGTAGGTGGAAATATTGAGCCGGTCGTACGACACGTCGCCGTCGGCGTTGGCTACAAAGGCCCGGGTCGAATAGCTGTCGTCAATGGAGTAGGCTTCGCCGAAAGCGAAGAAGGGGTAGACGTCTTTCGAGATATTGAAAAAAGAGGCGTCGCCGCGCTCTTTGGAAATTTTGTGTCCCTTGTCGGCGTTGAACAGAGCGGCGTTGGGATATTGCGAATAGCGCACGTTGCGGTCCCACTCGCCGTAGAAATCAAAGCCCCACAGGTCCATGCCTTTAATGGTGAAACCGCCCACCAGATTGGCGGTGGGCAGGCCGTAGTCGAACTTGACCCGCTGCACGTTCGATATGTCCTTGACGTTGCCTGGGGCGCGGCGCAGGTTGAGCAGCGCCGGCTCGGCGGTGTCGATCACCTCGCCGGTCAGTGGCGGCGAGGGCACGGCGCGAAAACCCGTCTGGCGGTTGGACCACAGGTCGATCTTGTAATCGTTGGCCAGCAGGTAGTCGAATTCGACGTCGACGATGGAGGTTAAATCGGGGCCGACGTAGGCGGGGTCGGTAAAATCGTAGTTGAGCACGATGCGCTCGCCGCCGTCGGCCGCCAAAAAGCCCTCGCGCGGGAAGCCGCCAAAAACAATCGGCCACTCCGCCCCCTCGCGCACCACCTCCTCCAGGGTAAAAACGCGCTCTTCGCCGTTGTCGAAGTTGCGGCTGGTAATGCG
>CAXGRO010000296.1:0-7071 GCA_964012055.1 uncultured bacterium | reverse complement strand
CAACCTTACAAAAATCCGCTCAAAATCGAAAAAGTGTCCACAGTATTGTTATAAGCGAGATTTAAAAATATGAGTATCTGGAATATACTACAGCAGGACCCCGTCATTTCTCCCGCCATGCTGCACGAGCCTTTTGACAGCAGCCGCGCTGGGGCCTGTCATGTGATCCAACTTGGCGACAAGTACCGGATGATTTATTGGGGAAGCGACGGCCAGGGATGTCACCACATCTTACAGGCCGAAACGCCGGCGACATCTCCCAACCAGTGGAAACCCATTGATGGCCCGCTGTTGGGTCCGCAACCCGAAACGGATTACAATTGCCAGGGCCCCGCCTTTCCCTTCCTTTTGCCGCTCACCCAGGATCGCTGGCTGTTGTACTTCACCGCATGGGGACGTCGGGCGGATGGAAAACTGCCCAATACTACGGGCGTGGCCGTCTCGGACGATGGCGGGAAGAGCTGGCAGTACCACCCCGAGCATCCCGTCATTCCCCTCGATCGAGCATACGACGCCGAAGGGACCGGCAGTCTCTGGATAGTGCAGGAGGGCAGTCTATTGCGCATGTATTACACGGCGATCGGGACGTATTATTCGGCGCCCCAAGGAGTACAGACCGGCCACGGCGAGCGCATACCCAAAATCGGGATTGCCTACGCCGAATCGACCGACGGCATCCGCTGGGAGAAACCGCTGGACGATCTGGTGGTGGCCCCCAGAGGGTTTGGCGTTGAGCCCTACGAGTACATTTGCTCAAAGCCCTGTGTTATACGGCAGGACGACGGTTATGTCATGTGGGTCAATACGTTTGGGACCGCCTACCGCGTGCATAGACTGTTCAGCAGCGACGGCGTGCAGTGGGAGTGGGGTGAGCGCTGCGGTCCCGATGGCGAGCTGGGGGTTGGAGACGCAGGGGCGTTTGACGATAGGCAAAGATCGTATCCGAATATTGTGGCCGATAAGGATGTGCTGCATTGCTGGTTTACCGGCAATCAATTTGGGGCGACGGGCATGGGGTATGCTTCGGGGCAACTGAAGTGAGGAAATAGCCGCAGGCATTGAATGTGTAAGCCAGCGGACAGAAGTTGTATCGCCAGCGGACAGATTGACTCAATGCATCGCCGCGTCAAGCGCCACTGCAAAAGATTGAAATCGATCTAGGTATTTATACCGCCTTACTCGTAGCGCAACGCGTCCACCGGATTGGCCCGCGCCGCCTTAAACGCCTGCACGCCCACCGTCGCCAGCGCCACGGCCAGGGTTAAAACACTTCCCCCGACAAAAACCCAAGCGCTCAGATCGATTCGATAGGCAAATTCCTCTAACCACCTGTGCATGGCAATGTAGGCGGCGGGCTAGGCGAAGAGTTGGCCCACAAGACCAACTTCAAGACATCCCAGGTCAATAGAGAGACGACGTCGAAGACGGAGGCGCCGAGCACTTTGCTAATCCGTGCCGGCGACGGCGTCGATGAGTTCCATCGTTTTTACCGCGTCGTCCAGATCGCAGGCGGGAAAGGGGAGCGGCTTGCCCTGGCGCACGCACTCCACAAAAGTTTTGTCCTGGCGGCAGAAACCCGCCTTGTAGTGACGGTCGAAATCGTCCGCTTCGATTACCACGATTTCTTTTTCGCGTTGCTGCAAAGTCAAGGAATAATACCCCGCTTCGCCCGTTAGCGTCGCTCCCTTGCCCCGCACTTCAAAGCGGTGGCCGCCCGGCGCAAACCAGTCCATCAGGGCGCGGCCGACGGCGCCGCCGGAGAATTTGATGGACGCGGTACAGCTGTCGGGCATGGGGCCTTCGACGGTGTGGTGGGTGGCGTCGACTTGGGCGACGTCGCCGCCGAAGAAGCGCAGCAGGTCGAGGGCGTGGATGCCGTTGGCGGCGCTCCAGCGCTGTACCACCTCGTCGGGAAATTTGGCGCGAACGCGGATGCGCTGCAGGTCTTCGTGGGCTTCTACCTGGACGCTGTGTATGGGACCGGTTTCGAGCAGTAGCTCGCGGCCGCGCAGCAGGGTGGAGTAGAAGCGCCGGTTGACGCCAACCATAGCCAGGGTGTTGTGCTGCCGGGCCAGGTCGGCCAGCTGGCGCGTTTGCGCGGTGTAGAGGCCCGGCGGTTTTTCCAGGAATGTGGGGATGCCGGCCTGGATGCAGGCGGCGGCCACTTCGGCGACCTGCAAGACGCTCACCAGCACAAAGACGGCATCGGGCGGGTCTTTTTCGAGCAGGTCTTCGTGGGAGCGCAAGCGCCGGGGGATGGCAAAGCGGTCGGCGGTTTCTTCCAGGGTTTGGGCGTTGGCGTCGACCAGGGTAGCGACTTCTGCTTGCGGCAGGTCGACCAGCACGGGCAGGTGTTGCTGGGCGATGTTGCCGCCGCCGATGACGGCTATTTTTAGGGTTTCTCCAGGCGACATAAGTTTTACCTGAGTGTCTTAATCAGTGTCCGCGTGTGTTCCAGCGCCTGTTGCAGCGCTGCCTTTGGCCCATCTGTGGACGGCCCTGCGCTCTTCATCGACAGAAATCCTTCGTATCCGCTCTCCTTGAGAATTTGAAAACAAGACGCGTGATCTACCTCGCCCTCGCCAAAGGGGGCGCTCTGGTAGAGTTGTAAGCGCTTGCCTTCTGCGAAGTCGGCCGCCACTTCGTCCGCGTTGCGCCGTACCCAATCGCCCAGGCGCACCATGTGGGTGTGGTCCGCCAAGCGGCGGGTGGCGCCGACCGGGTCTTCGTCGTTGTAGTAGAGGTAGTTGCCCGGGTCCAGGCAGGCGCCCACCCAGGGGCTGGCGGCCAGCTTGGTGAGCCACTCCTGGTGCCAACTGGAGCAGACAAAGAAACTGTGGTTGAGCAGGGCCAGTTTTACCGAGTGCTCGGCGGCGAAATCGCCCAGCTTTTTGACTTGCTCGACCAAGGGGCCGGCGCCGGCGCCAAAGTCGAGGCCGCCCTGAGCCGGGTCGCGATTTGGGGGCACGGGCGGGGCGTCGATGGCGGGAAAGGTGACGACCCGGGCGCCCACGGCCGCCGCCGCGCGGATCTGGGTGCGCAGGGTATCTAAGGCGGCGTTGCGCCGCTCGTCGGCAAAACCTAGCCGCACCCCCGATCCCAGAGCGAAGACATCGACGCCCAGCGCCTCGGCGCGGGCGCGCACTTGGTCGGCGCAGTCCACGTCCTCGGATGTTACGCCCCAGTGGCTGTCGTAGAATTCGATGCCGTCGGCGCCCACCTCGGCTGCCAGTTCGAGCAGACGTTGCCAGGTGGGTTCTCTATTGTCCAGCAAGCCGACCAGGCTGTAGCTCATGGCGCCCACTTTAAACATGATTGTCCTCCTTATTCGGGTACCGCCACGGCCCGGCCGCTGCGGCCCGACTCCTGGGCGGCAAAGATCAGCGCCATCACCTGGCGCACGTCCTCGCCCGATGCCTGGGCTAAGGGCCGCTGATCGCGGATGGCGGTGAGAAATTCGCGCTGGATGTGCAACTCGCCCGGCATTTCTACCACTTCGGGCACGCCTTGCTCTTTACCGTTGAGCAGCAGGCGGCCGCTGTTGCTGCTGAGTTGGATGACGCCGTCGCTGCCGGCGGCCACCCAATCGGTGCCAGCCTGGTGGTGGAACGACAGGGCGGCGTTGATCACGGCGCCGCTACGGCTGGTGGCCACCAGCGACGCCTCGTCTTCGATGTCGATGTCGGGGTGCGGGTCGATGTTTTGCACCACGGCGTAGACGGACGTGGCCCGCTCCCCCAGCCACCACAGCAGGACGTCGAGCGAGTGCACCCCAATGCCGGGCAGGATGCCGCCCGACTGCGCCTGGCGCGCGAACCAGCTGTGCTCGTCGCCGCCGCGCCCCGCCCCCATGCGACGGTGCAGCAGGTGGCGCACGGTGCCAATGGCCCCGGCGTCGATCAATTGCTTGACGTAGCGCAAGTGCCCGACAAAACGCAGCGTTTGTCCGGACATCAGCAGGCGCTCTTGTTGCGCCGCCCGCTGCACCATGGCGTCGACGTCGGCCAGGGTGAGAGCCATGGGTTTTTCGACAAAGACGTGGCGCCCGGCGTCGAGCGTCGCCAGGGTGTATTCGGCGTGCAGGAAGTTGGGCACAGAGATGAACACGGCGTCGCTCTCCACCGCGTCGAGCGCCGGTTGTAGTTCGGCAAAAGTGGGCTCGATGCCGTATTCTTCTTGCAGGCGCTGGCGCGCCTCCGGCGAGGGGTCGACGCCGCCGACCACGGCGGCCAGGTCGGGCATGTTGAGCAATTCTTTTAAATGGCCCAGCCCCATGCGCCCGGCGCCGACTAAGAGTATGCGAATAGGTGTATCCATGGTTTTCTCGTCGTCCTTGGCTTGTGAAGGGCGTTTTGGCATGAATAACGGGCTTCCCGCACAATAGAGCAAGAATCGGGTGGTTTTGGTGCGGGATATCGGGTATTGTTAATACATCGCAACGACAAATAGACGAGGAGCTCCCCATGCAATACGCCCAGGCCGCGGAAGATTACAACCGCATTGAACGAGCCGTTTTGTTTCTCGAAGAAAACTTTAAGCGGCAGCCCGATTTAAAAGAGGTGGCAACCAGTATTGGTCTCAGCGAGTACCACTTTCAGCGGCTCTTCAGCCGCTGGGCCGGGGTCAGTCCCAAGCGATTTTTGCAATTTCTGACCCTTGAATACGCCAAAGAACTGCTCGAAGAGTCCCGCAATTTACTCGACGTGACTTACGCCGCCGGCCTGTCCAGCCCCGGCCGTTTACACGACCTCTTCATCACCTGCGAAGCGATGACGCCGGGGGAGTACAAGAAACAGGCCGCCGGGTTAGAAATTGCCTACGGCTTTCACGCCACGCCTTTTAGCCAGTGCTTGTTGTCGACGACCGAACGGGGCATTTGCGGTTTGGATTTTGTGGCGGACGGCGAGCGAGACAGCGCCCTAGAAGAGCTCAAAAACAGGTGGCCCAAAGCCACATTTGTTGAAGATGCGGAGCGGACTCGACCCTTTGCCGAGCGCATCTTTAACGCGGTAAAAGATAAAAGGGATCTGCCCCTATTGTTGAAGGGAACCAATTTTCAAATCAAAATTTGGCAGGCGCTGCTAAAAATTCCGCCCGGGGCGGTCGTCTCGTACAACGACATTGCCGCCCATATTGGCCAGCCCAAAGCCGCCCAGGCGGTGGGCAATGCCATAGCCCTCAACCCCATTGGTTTTGTCATTCCCTGCCACCGCGTCATTCAAAAGGTCGGCAACATCGGCGGCTACCACTGGGGCGCGGTGCGCAAGAAGGCCATGCTCGGCTGGGAGGCGAGTCGCAAGAGTTAAATGTTCGGCAGGAGGAGTTGATCCTGCTCAGTTAGTGGAGGTGAGTAAGGTGTGGCGCAGAGAGGGAAAGGGCAGATGCGGCCAATCGCAATGCTGTGTGAAGTCGCCAATGGCGCTCTCACAATTCCAACGTGTAGGTGAAGAACTCGCGCTCTACGGTAAACCCCAATCGCTCGTATAGTCGCACCGCCGCCTGCCGCTCGCGCGAGGTGGCCAGCCAGGCGTCGGCGTAGCCGCGCGCCACCAACTCGTCCAGGGCGCGCACCATCAGCGCTTCCCCCAACCCCTGGTCGCGGTATTGCGGGTCGACGCCCACCCAGTGGATCAGCCCGACGACCCCCCAGCCGTAGTCCCATTCCCAGGCGCTGGTCGTGCCTGCCAGTTTGTCGCCCGCCGTGGCGACAAACATCCGGTTTAGATCAAACACCGGGCTGTCGACAAATTCCCGCTGAAAATGGTCGACCGTCCACACTTCGCCGCCGTCTTCCAGAAAGCAGGCGTTTTTTAATTGTACCCAGGCCAGGTCTTCGCCCGGTTGCAGCGGCCGCAGGTCAAAACCTTCGGGCACGGATAGGGCAGGCCACTGTCCGTCCAGCGGCCGCCGCATGCGCAGGCCGCCCTGGGACTGGCCGCTGAAACCCGCTTTTTCAAACAGGGCCATGGCCGCTTTATTGCGGCAATGCACATCGCTGGCCACCAGAAAGTGCAGTTGTTGGGCGCGGCAGGCGGCAACGGCTTTGTCGAGCAAATCTGCGCCCAGGCCGCGGCGCTGGGCGCGGCTGTGCACGGCGAGCAGGTCGAGTTGGCCGATGTTGTCTTCGCTGCGCACCACCACCAACCCGGCCGGTCCGTCGTCGTCGACAAAAAAGGTACACGCTGGGTCGAATTGGTTTTCCGCCAGTGCCTCGCGGGCTTTTTCGCATTGGGCCTGGTGGGTCTCCTGGCTTTGCGGCAGGACGTTTTCCAACCACGCCAGGGGCGAAATGCCTTGCGGCAAACTGTCTATCTGGTGCAGGGCCGACATAATCAGAAGTCGAGTTCCACGGCCACCGGCGCGCCGCTGGCCACCGACTCGGTGATGGCGCAGCAGACGGCCACCGAGCGCGCCCCGTCCACTGCGTTTATGCGCGGCGTCTCGTCGCTGGCCAGGCAGTGGAGGAAGTGGCCCAATTGCTCGGCGCAGGTGTGGTCCTCGGGCCTAATTTCCACCGGCAGGCGCATGAAGTCTTCGGCGTGGGGTATGCCGTCGATAAAGAGGCGGTCGTTGATCACCGAGCCCTTGGTGCCGTAGTAGCTAAAGTTGAGGGCGTAGGGTATTTTGGCGCCGCAGGAGACCAGGCATTTGCCCACCGCCCCGGAGGCGAATTTGAGGTTGGCGATCACCGTGTCGGACCAGGGCGCCTGCGCTATATTGCGCCGCGCCCCGTAGGCGCTCACTTCGACGATTTCGCCGGCAATCCAGCGCATCAAATCGAGCGGGTGGCAGGCGCCGCCGATGATGGGCAACTCGCCCTCGTTGTCGGCGTCCATCCACCAATCGTGCCCCGGCAGATCGAGAAACGGCCCCAGGTCGTGGACGTAGTCGCCCTCCACAAAACACGCCTCCCCCAGGGTGCCGTCGGCTACTAGCTTGTGCAGCGCTTCAAAGATTTTGCTGAAGCGCGCACCGTGCCCCACCATCACGGCTTTGTCGGGCAATACAGCTTTCGAGCTCGCTGGGCGACAGGCGGCCATCGCGTACCAAGAGTTCACCGAGCTTCATATA
>CAXGRO010000295.1:0-7072 GCA_964012055.1 uncultured bacterium | reverse complement strand
TCTATTTGCCTAAGCCGTTATTTATCAATGACTTACAAAAGTGTCCACAGTATTGATTATTACGACGAAGAAAAAAAGAAATGGAAACAGCGCACCAAATACAAAAACGTCACAGCCCAAGTCACCAAACGCCGCGGCCTCCTCGAAGTAGAATTTGAGCTGCTCGACGCGGTGAGCGGCCGCGTTCTGACCCAAACCACCAAAGAAGCAAATTATCATTGGGTAAAACTCTACGACGAACGCGCGCCCAAAAAAAGAGAAAAAACCTGCCAGACCGCGTCACCATCGAAGGCGTATTGGTCGAAGACGTACTAACCCATTTCTCGCACCACATTGCACCCTACACCGTAGAAATCAAACTGGAGTGGAACAAAAACTGTAAGGGCGACGTGTGCGACAAAGCTTATAAAGCGCTAAAAAAATCCGATTTTGTGGGGGCCGCCGCGGGGCTCAACGCCGTCCTCAAAAAAGTGCTGGCCAACACCGCAAAGCGGGAGTGGGAAAGGGCAAAGACAAGGCCCTGGGCAGCATCTATTACAACCTAGGACTCAACGCCGAAGCCAAAGGCGACCTGCCACAGGCGCTCGAGTTTTACCAAAAAGCCCAAGAAGACCGCGCCAGAAAACCGCCCAAATCCGTCAAAAAAGCCATAGAGCGAATTTCCGGCGACATCGCCCTGTGGACGCCTACAACCAGCGCACCGCAAAACTCGCCGCCGCCCCGCCAAGCCGTTTGGGCCGGCGACTACCAGCCGAGGCAAGAGGCCTTCGAGCGGGGCGAATGGCAAGCGGCCATCGACTTGTGGCAAACGGTGCACGCACGCTCGCAACACCACGCCGCCGTCCAGCAAAATATCCAAGTGGCCCAAACCAAAATCGCCCAGGCCAAAGCGCAAGCAGAGGCAGAAGCCGCCCGCCGCCGCCAAGAGGAGGCCGATGCGGCGGCCTTGCAAAAACAGCAGCGACAAGAGGCCGCTCAAAAAGAACGCGACCGCCAACAGCGCCTCAACGCCGCCGCCTTTGCAGAAGGCAAACGCGCCTTTGAGCGGGGCAGTACCCACAGGGCGCTGACCGCTTTAAAGAAAGTAGAAGAAAACACCCCACACTTTACCGCCGCGCAGTCCATGCTGGAGCAAAGCCGCCAACGCGCCCAAACCGCGCGCGATCAATTGAGCGGACTAAATCTCAACTACAGTGCCGCCGCTGACTTTTTTGGCCTCGTACAACAGGGCGATCTGGCCAACCTCAAACTCTTTGCCGCCGCCGGCACTAACCTCAACCAATCCGACGACAGCGGCTACACCGCCGTCTGACGAGCCGCCGCCGAATGCGCGCCGATCTGCTCGACCACCTGCTCGCCCTGGACGCCGACATCAACGCCGTGTCCGCCAGCGGCAATACACCCCTCACACAAACCATTGCCGCCCATTCGGTATGGGCCGCGCAAGCTCTGCTGTTTAGAGGCGCAGATCCGCATCGCCCCAACGCCAACGGACAATCGCCTTATACACTGGCCACAGAAGCGCTAGAAGCCGCCCGCTCGGCAAAAACCCAGGACGCCATAGCCGCCTTAGAAGTGATTGCCTACTTGGTGGGCACGGCCGCCGCCCTGAGCACCAATTCGCCTCAGGCCATCGCCACTTTGCAGCTATTTTTCGCCGTCTTCACAGTCGACGCCCAGGCCCTGCCAACCCACTTGGCCAACGGCGCCGACGTCAACGCCCACGGCTCGGCGGCAACACCCCCTTAATGCAGGCGGCGACTTCGGGGTCCATGCGGATAATCTCAGCCCTGTTAAATCACGGCGCCAAACCCCACTTAAAAAACAAGGCCGGAGAAACCGCGGCCGCACTCGCCACGCGCCAGGGACACGCAGAAGCAGGCAAATTGCTCGTCGGCACCGGGACACCCAGATGACGCGCGCCCCTAAAACGCCACCCCTCCCAGGTTGTTATTCTGCATTCCCGTAAAAAAATCCACCACCACCCAAAAACCCGCCACCACCAGCTCCCCCAAAATCAACCCCAGAAAAACCGGCCGCAGCCAAACGTACAGCCCCGAACCGCCGTATTTGAGGATGAGCGCCTTGAGCAGCCAGGCGATAAACACACTGAACCACATGCGGCCAAAAAGACAACTAATTGGGAAACCCAGCGGATGGAACGGCCACCACAAATAGCGATGCTGCACTACCAATAAACCCGTCATGACAGCCGCCCCAACGCCCTTGTGAATCCACCCGTTCAAATTGGCCGCCGAGGGGTTTTCCATATTCTTTGCCATAAACTGAAACGGATACTGCGCAAAGCTCTGGAAGTACCAATTTAAATTGATGGCGCCGTGCTGATACCCCAGATAGAAAATCAGACTGACCGTTGCCACCAAGGTCAGAGCGATCACCGCCACAATGCCGCCCAACAAGCGCCGGCGCTGAGGTACCCCCACCTCGCTAATCACCTTTAACCCGTTGGCGCAAACCACCATCAAGACCATCATGGTTGCGCGGCCGGTGCTCCACGGATAGGTCAGGGCCAAACCGGCCATGCCCTTGGCCCCCACCATGGAACTGCCCACCCCAGACACCAGAAAGTCTGAGGCCACGGTCGGCGTGTACATGGCCGCCACCCCACCCTGTGCGGCTTCGCGTGCCGTGGTCAAAAAAATCACAAAGGCGGCAAAGAGCACCAGCGGCACTTGCAACATGGGAATGCCCGTCTGCCAGAGGAAAAAACCCATCCCGCCCAGTCCAACCAGCAGCCCCAAGACGGCAACCCGATAAGGCATGATCTCATCCGCATCGTCAACGCCCGGGTCACCCCTAAACGCCTTGCGTACCACGTCCTTGATATGCCGCCGGCCGACCCACAAAAACCCCAGTACCAGGACGATCATCGCCCCCATGGCCCGGTGAAAAATAATCGGGTCCAAATACCTGCTAAAATGCCCTAGCGCGGCCTCCTGCCCGTGCAGCCCCACGGCGGCCAGGATACCCCTTTCCAGCTGGTTCAAGAGGTGGAAAAACCACAAGCCCAGCGCCACATTTTGGTGAATCAGATACGAAAAACCCACTATGGAAGACCAGACCCTCAGGTCCAATCGCACACTGTTATCCAAAAGCGGCACGCTGCCCAACGACAAATTAATGGAAGGAAAGGCGACAAAATAATTGTGCAGCGCGTCGATCGTCCCCAAGGTGAACGGGAGGGCAAACCCCACCCACATTAGCGGGTTGCGGAACAGCGGTTTGACCAGCGACTCGCGCCTATCGTCGGCGATCATGGCCAGCGGCAATTGGGCCATGGGGTAGGCGAGTTTTTCGTTGTCCACCCACTGCCGGCGCAGGATCACCATCATGCACACCATCGCCAGAAAAAGTGCCAGGGCGAAGAGCAGCCAGTAGAGCAGGGCGGGAAACCAGGCTTCCCAGGGCACGGCGCGGGCGGCGTTGCCCTCGTAGAAATCCCTAATCACTCCCAAATCTTGCGGACCGATCCAATCGGGCAGATAGGGCTGAATCAGCTCGCGCCAATTGTTTTCGGGCGTGGCGTAGTAATAGGCCCCGGTGATCACTGGCAGGACGTACCCCGAAAATCCTGCGGCCAGCGTATTGCCCAGCACCATCAGGAAATAGGCCACCGCCAATTCGCCCCGCTGCAGGGCGAGGCGGCGGTGGATGAGGCCCAGAATCACGTTGAGGACGGCCACCAGCACAAAGAAGGAAAAGATGGCCGCCGGGGTCAGGCTCCACCGCGCCATGGGCGGGCCTTTGATCAACATGTCGTTGTAGATCGAACCCAAGGACAGGCACAGCGCCCCGCCTATGCCGACGATTAATGCTTTGGCACTGCACCCTTTGGTGTTAGGCGGCGGTATGTGCTCAGCCGCTTCTGTCGAGTTGGGCTGGTTCATGGGGCTTGATGACAATCTCAATATTCGAGTTTAGTACCAAGCTGTAGAACCTTAAGAAAGATCATAATGCCTCGCCTCCGGCAGGGGCACCGGCGGCGAGCCTTCAGTGCCGATGCTCCAATCGGCCAAATACAATCTCATCTGGGCCAGCACATCCCTATTTTTTTCCTCGTCCACCACGTTTTTCAACTCCCCTGGCCGGAAAAACCGCATAGGAGAGTGAAGAGGTGAGCGCGGTGGGAAATATCTGTGAAACGGGAGACTTCTGACAGCCGGGCGCAACTTACCAGCTTGACGCCCGGCAGATGGGACAACTCAGCGATTGGTACCCCGGTGAGTGCAGGCCACGGTCACCGGCTTGACGGCGAGCAAGCCCGCCGTCTCTTCGTCAAACACCCCCGCTTCTACTATGGCCCCGGCGATATCCTCGACCGCGTCATTTTTAATGACCAGCTCGGTCATTTCGCGCGCCGGGGAGACCAGGCTCTCGGCCCCGTCAAAGCGGGCGTGGCTCAGCTTGATCAGGGTGGCCCCGCCGGCGCCCGCCGCGATCGCCGCCCGCACCAAATCGCTGGCGCTGCCCTCGTTGCAGATGAGCGTCAAATTGACTAGGTCGTGTATGTAGTTGTACTTGCGTTCCGACTCCTCGTCCCCCAGCGAGCGCTTGCGCCAATCGGCCGACCCTTTGAGATCGTCGACGGCGGCAATCAACTGCTCGATACTGGCCGAATGCCGCTGGCCGCGGATGACCATATTGTTGATCACACCCCGGGCCAGGGGCGATTCGTAGATGAACCCGGCGCCGAACTGGTCCAGCCGACCGGCGTCGAACAGCGAGCCGAGAATTTCGGTGGCCTCGTGCGCCGAGGCCACGGCGTGCACCACCTCTTTTTCGGACGGCAGCGCTACGCGGATCACGCCGAGCTTATCGCGCAGCCCCGTGCCCTCGCCGGCGGTGACCTGCGGCATGGGCATACCCAACCCCAAGACGGCCTTAACAATGCTGTCCCCGCGCCCCCTCTGTACCGTGCAGGTGATGCTGGCCAGATCGTCCTGGGTGACAATGGCCTCCGTCCCCGGCACCGGGGTCAGCGGGTGGTCCTCCCAGGTGGAGCCCGCGGCGATGGCCACCTCCTCGCAAATGGCGCTGCCGCGGCCGGGAATATTCAGCTCGCAGGCGGCCACCAGCGCTTGCAACGCCGCCTCGGCGGCGTCTGCCGGCATAAAAAACACAATTCGATCCGCCGGCTCTTCCTCCAGCCCAATGCCGGCGCCAATGCCCAAAAATCCGGCCTTGCGCCGCAGCACCACGGCGCGGCTCGGCTGCAGGTGGTAGTCCTTCACTCCCAGTGCTTCCATGGCGCCCAGCGCCCTCTTGGTCACCGAGTGGTAGACGGTACAGGTGATCTGTGCGGCTGCAGTCGTTTCCATTATTCCCTCTTATTCGGTTTCTTCGAGTTCGGCCTTGCGCCGGCCGGTCACGTAAAGCCCCACCACCAGGACTGACAGGATGGGACAAACCGAGGCCAGTGATAAAATGCCAAACCCCTCAATGCCGCCCACCTGACTGCTGATGCCCAACCCCATGGCCAGCACCAGCGGCACCGTCACCGGACCGGTGGTCACCCCGGCGCTGTCCCAACCGATGTTGACAAAATCCTCGCTCGAGATGGCGGTGAGTACCATAAGCGCCGCGTAGGGCGGCACCAACATCCATATCAGTGGCCAGTCGTAGATAATCTTTGCCACCCCGGAAGCAATGCCCACGCCCACACCAATAGCCACGGCCTGCATGAGCAAACTCTTCCTGAAGGTGCCCACCGTCAGCTCCTCCACCGTGGCCCCCAGGGCGTTTAGTGCCGGCTCGGCCAGGGTGGCGCTATAGCCCATCATAAAGCCAAAGACAATGACGATGAGGATGCCCAGCCGGGAGCCAAAGAGCGGCCCGCGAATGGGCGTGTGCGAATACTGCTGTGTCCGGGCGTCGTAATTCTCAGATCGGTAGGGCAGCAATTCGTAGCCGTCGGCCGTTTTGCGCGAGAAAATCTCCTCCATCTCTCCCTCTGCGGTAATGGCCTTGGAGACGATATCGGGCTCGAAATTGCGAATCACTTCGTGCTCCTGGGTCATCTCCACCGCCGTAAACGACGTCGGCAGATTGTTGCCAATTTCGCCGCCCAGGCGCGACAGCCCCAGCTCGATGCCAATGCTAAACAGCGACATGCCGATCACCGCAAAAGCGAGGCCCAAAAAAACCTCGTCGGCCCGCCGTATCCTTTCGCGCAACACCACCAGCAATACGAACACCAAAAAAATGCTCAGCGGCACGATGGCCTGCAGCGCCCCCAGGCCGTTGCGCGTCAGCAAATCGGGGATGTCGAGCTGCCCCGTCTGCGCCGCATACAGTTCCTCCGCTTTCTCCCTAACCCGCTGCTCCGAGCCATACACCCGCAGCCGCTGCTCGGGGCTGCCGCTGGTCAGCAGCCAGCGCTTAAACGCTTCGGCGCCGCCAAAGATAGCCGCCTGCGCCCCCTCGTCATCGGCGAGTTCGGCCACGTAGTCGTTCAGCACCGCGTCGTCGCCGCCAAAAAAGGCGCGCCGCGCCTCGTGGCTGCCGTTTTGCAGCACGTATCCTTTTAATTCCTGCGCGTCGGCAAACAAAATAAGGGCCTTGTCGCGGTTGGCCGGGCTGCTAAATTCAACATCGCTCATCGGCTTGGGTAAGCCGGTCAAGAAAAATAGCCCCAGGCCCATCACTGCAATAATGGGAAAGGCCGAGGCCAGCGTCACCACCCCAAAACCGCCGGCCGCCCCCTCGTCGGCACCCTGTGAAGCCACCCGCGAAATGCCAATGCCCAGCGCTAGCACCAGCGGCACCGTCACCGGCCCCGTGGTCACGCCGCCGCAGTCCCAGGCCAACCCGGTGAGGTGGACCAGGTTGGGATCAAAATAGGCCCAAATCGAAATCGATCCGATGATGGCGTAGAGGACGTAGATAAAAGGCTTGAGCGACCAATGGTAGAGAAAGCGGAGCATGCCGAACATCACCGCCACTCCCACGCCGGCGCCCACCGACCACACCAGATAGTTAGAGTATTTATTTAAAATCAAGAAGAGCAGCGGCGCGTCCCAGGCCTTTACCGAAGACCCCGCCGATTTGAGCA
>CAXGRO010000294.1:0-7098 GCA_964012055.1 uncultured bacterium | reverse complement strand
TCTAAGCCGTTATTTATCAATGACTTACAAAAAGTGTCCACAGTATTGTTATTTACCAGGTTCAATTAAAGAAAGGAAGTATATGCCCAAGTACCGCGTTGTATCCAGCGTACCTCTAGAATTCAAAGGCCAAAAACCGGCTATAGAACTCATAGAAAAAGCCGGCTTTGAAATAGAAGTACAACCCCCCGTCGATCGCTCCTGGGGCGACGCCGAAGAAACTACCAATAAACTGGCCGGCATAGAAGGATTTATCGCTGGCGGCGAATACATTAACGCCCAAACCCTGGCCAAAGCAGACCGCCTCAAAATAGTGGCGCGCAACGGCGTCGGTTTTGACCGCGTCGACCTCGACGACTGTACCCAGCGCGGCATCCTGGTCACCAACACACCCGGCGCCATGGCCGACGCCGTGGCCGACCACGCCCTGGCGCTCTTGCTAGCCACCGTGCGCTCCATCGTGCCCGGCGACAGCTCGGTCAAAGCGGGGGGGTACGACGTGCCCATTGGCCAGGACCTGGCGGCCATGACCTTAGGGCTGGTGGGCTGCGGCCGCATTGGCGCCGAAGTCGTGCGGCGGGCACTCGGGTTTAAAATGCGCGTACTGGTCCACGACCCCTGGGTGGAAGAGGAGGCCATTGAGCAAATGGGCGCCAGCGCCGCCACCATCGAAGAACTCCTGGCGCAAGCCGACGTCGTCAGCCTGCACACGCCGCTGAGCGAGGCCAACGCCAGCATGGTCAACGCCGACTTTCTGGGGCGCATGCAGGCGGGCAGCTACCTTATAAATACGGCGCGCGGCGGCCTGGTCGACGAAGCGGCGCTCATCGAGGCGCTCAACAGTGGCCACCTGACCGGCGCCGGGCTCGACTGCCAGGCTACGGAACCGCCCCAGGGCGTCTCGCTGGAGTTGGCGCGGCTGGAAAACGTGGTGGCCATGCCCCACAGCGCTTCCAAAACTTATGCCGCGCGCAGCGCCATGTCGGTGGCCGCCGCCCAAACCGTCGTTCAGGCGCTACAGGGAAAAGTGCCCGACCACGTAGTAAACCAGGAAGTGCTGGAGAAGTTAAACCTCGAAAGGTAGACCATGTCTAATTTTCCTCCCAAAAGTGGGATACGCGTGCCGGCCGCAGAGATGCGCACCTTGATAAGCGCGCTCTTCGAAAAAGCGGGCACCAGCAGCAAAGACGGCCAATTTATGGCCAACCTATTGGTGCTCACCGACCTGCGCGGCGTCTTCAGCCACGGCACCCAGCAAACCCCCCGCTACGTGAACCTGATGTTACAGGGCAGGGTCAACCCGCGACCCCAGGTGCGCGTGGTCGACGAGCAAGACACCACGCGCGTCTACGACGGCGACGGCGGCATGGGGCACTTTCCCTGCCACCTGGCCACCTTGTGGGCCGTAGAAAAAGCCAAAGAATGCGGCACGGCGGCGGCCACCACGCGCAACCACCACCACTTTGGTTCGGCGGGCAAGTACTCGCGCCTGGCACTGGAACACGACTGCATGGCCTTTGTCACTTCTTCGCACCGCTACACGCCCAGCCCCGACAATATGATCCTCCAAGCCGGGGCGGTCTCGCCGTTCAGTTTTGCCGTGCCCGCCGGCGAGCAGCCGCCCATGGTGCCCGACATGGCCTCCGCTTTTGTGGGCTGGAACGAGGAAATTTTTGCGCACTCGCCCGGCGCTTATTTTAAGGAAGTGGGGCTGGCCACAACCATGAAAGCCATAGGCGGCATCATGGCCGGCATCTACAACCCCGAGTGCGTCGACTCGCAATGGGAATCCGACCAGGGGTCTTTTGTGGCGGTATTCGACGTGGCGCGCTTTATGCCGCCCGACGTTTTCAAAGCGCAAATGGACCGCTTTATCGGCGCGGCGCGCCAGATGAAACCCTTTCCCGGACAAGATCGCACCGAACTGGCCGGCGGCATGGAATACTACTGGGAGCGCGAGTACGGACAAAACGGCATTCCCATTTCGCCCCGGCACCAGAAATCACTGGATGAGATCGCCGCCCAGGTTGGCGTGGAAACCCCTTTTGTGCGCTTCAAAGACAAGCGCTTTGGCGACCCTGAGGAAAAATGACCCGGGGTTTCTAGAAACTATTTCACAAGTCACTCTGGGCGCAAAGCGCTTGTGAAATGGTTCTAAACTAATCCGATAAAGACTCCGCCCTAAAAACGAATCCCCAGGCGCTTATTATGGATGAACTCATAGAGGAGATCGCCCCCCATTTGCGCCGGGCCGAGCACATCCTCTTTATCACCGGCGCCGGCATCTCCGCCGACTCGGGCCTGCCGACCTACCGCGGCATTGGCGGCTTGTACGAGGAAGAGCTCACCGCCGAAAACGTGCCCATCGAAGAAGCCCTGTCGGGCCGCATGTTATTGCAGCGGCCAGAGCTGACCTGGAAGTACATCGCCGAGGTGGAGCGCGCCTGCCGCGGCGCCCGCTTCAACGCCGGGCACCAGACCACAGTCGAAATCGAAAGGTGCAAACCCGGCACTTGGGTGATCACCCAGAACGTCGACGGGTTCCACCGGCGCGCCGGCAGCCGCAACCTCATCGAGATCCACGGCCGCATCACCGAACTCTACTGCACCGCCTGCCCCTATTCCCAAAGCGTTGACGACTTCAGCGCCTTGCAAATTCCCCCGTCCTGCCCCCAATGTCAAAAACTGATCCGCCCCAACGTAGTTCTCTTTGGCGAAAGGGTGCCCCAGGAGCCCGTCGAAAAACTTTACGGCGAACTAAACCGCGGCTTCGACCTGGTCTTTAGCGTCGGTACCACCAGCATCTTCCCCTACATCGCCGAACCGGTGCGCCTGGCGCGCACTTGGGCCGCGCCAAGTGTGGAAATCAACCCTGGAGAGACGGAAGTTTCGCACCTGATCGACCACCGCATTAGGGCCGGAGCGGCAGATGCGTTAACGCGCTTGTGGGCAGCGGCTCAATGAAACTTTCCAAGTTCGGCGAAAAGTTCACCCGCCAGGCCGGCATCCTCTCCCTAATGGACGACCTGGACCGCGCCCTGGCCAGCGACCGCGAAGACCTCATCATGATGGGGGGTGGCAACCCCGGTCACATCCCCCAAATGCAAGACGTCGTCCGCCAGCGCTTGCAGGACCTGCTCGCCGATCCCGATAAACTGCACCGCCTAGTCGGCGTCTACGGCCCGCCGCAGGGCGACTGGGACTTCATCAAAGCGCTGGCTCAGCTCTTAAACCGCGAGTGCGGCTGGGACGTCGGCCCCGAAAACATCGCCCTGACCAACGGCAGCCAATCGGCGTTCTTCCTGCTCTTCAACATGTTTGCCGGCCCCTGCAGCGACAGTTCCCAGCGCCAGAGTTCTGCTGCCGCTTACGCCCGAATACATCGGCTACGCCGACGCGGGCTTGAGCGACCACTTTTTTACGGCGGCGCGCCCCGACATCGAATTTATCGACGCCCATACGTTTAAATACCGCGTCAACTTTGACGCCCTGAACATCACCCAACAAACCGGGGCCCTCTGCGTTTCGCGGCCAACCAATCCCACCGGCAACGTGCTCACCGACGACGAGATCAAGCAGCTGGCCGACCTGGCGCGGCAGCACGACGTTCCGCTCATCCTCGACAACGCCTACGGCTTGCCCTTCCCCGGCATGGTCTTCACTCAGGCTGCGCCGTTGTACAACGACAACACCATCGTCTGCATGAGCCTGTCTAAACTGGGCCTACCGGCGGCGCGCACCGGCATTGTCGTCGCCCCTCCCGAAATAGTCAAAGCGCTGGCCGGCATCAACGCCATCGTCAACTTAACCACGGGCAGTTTTGGCAGCGCCCTGGCCCTAGAACTGGTGCGCAGCGGCGAAATTTTGCGTCTGAGTCGCGAGGAGATCGAACCCTTTTACCGCCGCCGCGCCGAGTGTGCCGTAGCGCGGGCGCACGAATTTTTGGAGGGCTGCGATTATTACGTTCACAAAGCCGAAGGCGCCATGTTTCTGTGGCTGTGGTTTAAAGACCTACCCATCACCAGCCTGGAACTCTACGAGCGCCTAAAACAGAGAGGCGTGGTGGTGGTATCCGGACACTATTTCTTTCCGGGCATCGAAGGAAAATGGGCGCACCGCCACCAATGCATTCGCGCCACCTACGCACAGGATGAAGACGAGGTGGGCCGCGGCATGCAGATTATTGGCGAAGAAGTGAAGAGGGCGTATGGCATTTGACGCGACGCTTTTGCGGCTCGGTTTTAAACTCATTTCCCTGACTCAAACTCAGCGAGACGAACTGGACGAGCGGGGTTTCACCCTGCTGGAAAACGTCATCGACCCGCCGTGGCTGGAACAATTACGTCTAACTTTTGAAGACGTATACGCCCGCGAAGGGGAAGAGGCCGGCAAAGAAGTTGCACAAATGGAAGGCGTGCGCCGGCTGGCCGACCTGGTCAATAAAGGCCAGATTTTCGATCGCGTTTATTTGCACCCCGCACTCTTGTCGGCGGTCTACCACGTCCTGCGGCGCCCCTTCAAACTCCACTCTCTCAATGGCCACGACCCGCTGCCCGGCCGCGGGCAACAGCAACTGCACGCCGACTGGGGAAAACCCTACACCCCCGGCGCCCCTTTCCACGTGGTCAATTCCATGTGGATGCTGGACGACTTCACTCCGGACAACGGCGCCACCCGCATTGTCCCCGGCAGCCACAAGATGCCCGGCCGTGTCAACGACCGCATGACAGACCGTCTGGCCGACCACTCCGATCAGGTGCAATTTCTGGGACCCGCCGGTTCGGTGGTGGTGTTTAACGGCGAGGCTTGGCACAGCTGTTGCCAAAACCACAGCACCATGACACGGCGCACCTTGCACTGCGCTTTCATCGCCCGCGAGCACCCGCAACAAACCGATCAGCGCCAGTATTTACAGCCGCAGACGGAACAGCGGTTGTCTCCTCTGGCGCGCTATATTCTCGATGTGTAGTAATAATAAAAGTACGTACGTTGGCGTTGTAGCGCGGCCGGGCACCGACGCCGAAGCGCACATGCAGCGCTGCTTCCCCCACAAGCGCCCGCGACGAGTGGGCAACGGCCTGCGCCCCCGCTCCATCGAGGATTTCCTGCACGACCTCGCGCTTACTTTCCAACCCCAACAGTCGGAAGGTATGGACGCCACCTATCATTTTACTTTCACCGGCGCTAAAGAAACAAAGGCAACGGTTGTCATCCGCAACAAAAAATTACAGGTAGAAGAAGGGCATGCGGGACGAGCCGATCTAATGATCAAAGCGGACGCCGATACCTGGCTCAGTTTCTTGCGCAAAGATGCCGACCTCGTTTGGGTGTTGTTGCGGCGCAAAATTAGGCTTAAGGGGTCTGCAAAGTTGCTTTTGGCGTTTGGGCGTTGTTTTCCTTCTTGATGGGTTGGTTCTAGTCTAGGTTAAGTGGGCGTTTGCCTGGGGCGCGGCATGGGTGGTCCCTGTCCCACAAAAAACTTGGCATCGTTAACCAGAAAAACGATCTTAGAAACACCCAACAAGGAGATAAACAAAATCCCCATGCTTTTAAACGAATTAAACTGGCAGCGCACCCAACAGCCCGTACTCTCAGCCATGACCACCGCACAGACGTGGTGCCGGGTCACCCTCTACAACCCCACCGTGGTTTGCGTTGACGGCGTTTATAAAATGTGGTACCTGGGCAACGACAGCTTTACCCGCGTCAGCAGTATGTCGCTGGGTTACGCCGAGTCGGACGACGGCCTACAGTGGCGACCGCACGCCGACAACCCCATTCTGCGCACCGGCCAAACGCCGGTCGGCACGGCGTGGCAAACGCCGCACGTACTCTTTGACGCCGAAGAGGACATCTACAAAATGTGGTTTATTATGAGCCAGCGTCTAGAAGAGAACGGGCAATTGGTCTTGCGCCAATTGCTGGGCTATGCCACTAGCCCCAACGGCCTGAAATGGGATATCCACCCCGAGCCCATCTACTCCAGCGGCCGCCGGCCCTGCGTGTGCAAAGACGGGCCCAACAGCTACCGCATGTGGATGAACTCGGCGCCGCAAGCCGACGACGACTTTAGGGCCATGGCCCGCTGCATCTACCGCTTCACCTCCAGCGACGGCCTCAACTGGACCCGCGACCCGGAGCCCGCGGTAAGGGCCACCGAAACCCACCGCAGCATAGTCTACCCCTGCGTTGTACAAAGCGACGACCACTACACCATGTGGTACGGGTGCCACATCGACGGCGGACTATTTGAAATTTACTCTTCCACCTCTAACAACGGCCTCAATTGGAACCACCACTTCGACCGTTCGGCTTTTCCGGCCACCCGCAGCCCCGATCATTTTGACGGCCGCTACACTTCCACCCCGTGCGTAGTGGACGACGGCGACCGCTATCTGATCTATTACTCGGCCCGCGACCAGGGCAACATATACGGCGCCGGCGACGGCACCATACAGGTCGACCAGGACGGCATCTACCGCCACATCGGCGTGGCCGTATCCCCCAAAACCTGAATCAACTCCACAAAGGTGGACATGCTCAGGTACGCGCCACGTGTTAGAAATTGTACGAGCGGCGTATGAATCGAGTAAAAGGGAGGCGGTGGAATTGGAGTAAAATATCGATCCGGACCGGGACGACGATCCTATTGTTTTTCTCGCAAATCTAGTTGCATAACCACCATGTGTTCTTTGCGGTATTCCTCGCG
Organism: uncultured bacterium; assembly: GCA_964012055.1. GTDB lineage: Bacteria > Latescibacterota > UBA2968 > UBA8231 > UBA8231 > CAXGRO01. The sequence continues at coordinate 389 of CAXGRO010000294.1, read as the reverse complement.
GCTGCGCACCTGCCAGCCCATGGTGGCGTAAAAGTCGGCGCGGTCGGGCGTGCACAAGTAGAGCGTTTCGACGTCGAGTGCCGCTGCCGCTTCGACCACGCGGCGCACCACGGCCGAACCAATGCCCTGGCGCCGGCGCGCCGGCGCCACAAAGACGCTGGCCAACCACGGCGATAGCTCCATATGGGTGTCCATATCGTGCGCCACCAGAGCGGCGGAGCCGAGCGGAACCCCGTCCTCCAGCGCCACAAAAGTCGAGGGGATGGGCGCGGGCTCACAATACTCTTGCATGCGAGCGATGCGCTGCTCCAAAGTCTCCCCGGGATTGAGGTAAGCCCACTGGGCCTGATGCCAGCGCCCCAGTTCGGGAATCAGATGGGCGTGGTTGG
>CAXGRO010000293.1:0-7103 GCA_964012055.1 uncultured bacterium | reverse complement strand
GTTCGCCCACTGTTCAGGGGCGCACCAGTCTGACGACCTTGACGGGTGGCCGGGTGACAGCCCAATTGGGCGATTTTGTCAAGATCGGCGCCAATTACGTCAGCGCCCACAATTCTTTCCAACTGCTGGACGCCTTTGAGGGTAGTCCCAGAAGCGGTTCGATCACGTCGAGCCAGAATTCCGACAATGTAACCCAGGTTTTTATTCGCCTCACCGACGACTCACCCGAGGATAACGAAGGTGGCGCCACCCTCTTTGCCTGGGATTTGATAATAGAGGCCGATGTCGAAGTTTTTGGCGAAGAGGAGGTAGAGGGCGAAGAGGTGGCACCCACCATCGAAAGACAAGTGGTGAGGGCGAGCGAAGTAGGGCTCATACCCGCTCCGCAGGGCGGTTTTCAGCGCCGCGGTTTCTGGGAGGCCAGCGGCTCCGAACAGATTGACCTGGTGTACGATTTCTCCGAGGCTTCCTATACCGGCCCCGACCCCTCGGAAATCAGAAAGGTGACCTTTGAACTGGTGGTGGCCAACGATTACCGCATTGAGGTGTCATCGGACCGCCAGACCAACCGGGCCAGGAACAACGTATTTTTGCTGGCGGCCCGCTCCAACGACAACGTCAAGGACGGCTCCAACCTTACGCTCCTCAGAATTCCCTACGGCCTGCCGACGGCGACGGAGATATACGGTGTGACGCTTGAGGCCAACAATTTGATGGGGTTTGATTTCTACGGGGAATTCGACCGCAGTGTCAGTTATAGGAAATACCCCAACCGGCAGCAGACCAAACACTTAAAGGCTTCCGATGAGGGCGACGGGTGGATGGTGAATCTGTCCAAGATCGCCTACCCTTTCTTCTTCTTTGGCGAAGCCTACAGCATGGACCACAACTACAACACCAGTGCCATTCTGGCGCGCGGTGAGACCAATATAGATTACGAAGACCGGACGGAATTTTACTACGAATTGGTCGACGACAACGACGACCAGGACCGCTTTCCCGATTGGCAACGCATATTTGAGAGTATCGATCTGGAGGTGTTTCCCGGCTACGACGAGAATCTTGATTTCATATCCGACTTTAACCAGAACGACAGCTTTGACCGGCCCAATCTGGTGCCCGACTACGAAGAGCCCTTTTTGCGCTACTCCACCGACCGTCCGGAGTTTCTCTTTGGCATAGATATGAACAACAATATCTGGGTGGACCGGTTTGAAAACGACGACGAGCCAGACTTTCCCTACCGCCGCGACTTGCAGGGCTACAATATCTACGTGGGCGCCAATATCACGCCCGAAATCAGGGTTACTGTGGGCCGGACCGACGAAGACCTGATTGCCGGCGACAGGAAAAATACCACCAATTATTTTCTTTTTGCCCTGGACAAGGATTTTCCGGGTCTGGGCGAGTTGAAGATTTTTGAAAATCTAAAGCTGGCTCAGGACGATATGCCCAACGATTTGCGCCAATGGAGTGAGTTGGAAAGGCGCAATACGCCCACCATCGATCCGCTGGCGGCGCAGGACACCTGGATAAATTCAACGTATTTAAGTTTTGACTACACTAGAGTAAAAGATCTGAATATCATTAACAAAGTAAAATACGACCTGTGGCACCAGCGAGAGCGACAGCCGGATTTGCGCGAGGATTTTGTTTTTCTTGGCCTGATCAATAAGCTGGACTACACGTTTAAAATTGGCGCTTTTGACGTCCAGCCGCGGATCAAAAACGAGTTTAGAATAGAGTCTCCGGCGCTCAAGGCTTCTCCCAAACGCCGCGAGAACACTATTCTATTGTTCTTGCTGACGCGCTGGCCGGTGCTCAATAAGTCCTCCGTTCAAACCGGCGTAGAATACACCATTTTCCGGCAGTTAAGAGATTCGGAGAAAGCTATTAGGGAAGGGCTGCTGGACGATTTTACCGAAATCGTTGGGGCGGCACAGTTTTCCAATACCACGGCTTATCTGGGATACAATCTGACGACGCAGATGGGGGTTAGGCTGATCAGACGGTCGATTGATGGGGATTCCGAAACGGGGCGTTTTGCTTTTGCCACGGTGTATGCTGGATTGCAGTGAGCCGGCTAGTGCGGTTATTTAATTTTTAGCAGTTTTAATATCAATACTGTGGACACTTTTTCGATTTTGAGCTTCTTTTTGTAAGGTTGAAATCCGTAAGTGATTATTTATCAATAAGTTGCAAATTTTAATATCTGTTTATCTAAGCCGTTATTTATCAATGGCTTACAAAAAGTGTCCACAGTATTGAATATAAGAGGGAGGATGGGCGTTTGCGTGTAACGCGGTTTGGGGGGGACCTCGCCGCTCATGTCGCCCAATCTCTTCGAGATTGGCGTAACTCCGGTGCTCGCCGGGCATCCATGCCTGGCTCTGAGGTCAAAGGCCCGGTTCGCTGTCCTGCGGATCGGGCCTTTGAAATTCGCTCTGAGGTCCCCCCCAAACCGCTCAACGTACGTTTGCTGCGTGGAGTTCTCGACGTTTCAAAGATACAGTCTCCGGAATTACACCGGATGTTATAGCTATAACCAACATTAAAAATGATATAAAAGGATTGTTTGCCCATATGTTGAGTAAGATAAGTAAAATTTGTGGGGGAGGGGTTTTGCTTGTGGTGGCGTGTTTGGGGTGCGCGGCGGAGAAAGAAAGCGACCCGGTCATAGCTCAGGTGGGGAGTGAAACGATATCTGCCAAACAATTGCGCGCCTTTATCGACAACCTCCCCCAGCACAGCATGGGACAGGTGGAGGTCACGGCAGAGGAGGCGAGGGGATACTTGCAAACCATGATCGACATGGAACTACTGTTGCTAGAGGCCCGGGAGGAGGAGGTGGATAAGAGCGCCGATTACATCAAAAAGATAAACAGGGCAATCCAGACAAAGCTGGTCACCGCTTTTGAGTTGAGGGAGGTAAAGATAGAGGTACAAGAACGCGAATTAGAGGAGTACATTAAAAACGAGAATCTGACGCGGGCGATCAGGCTAGGCGACATCATGCTGCCCAGTAAGGAGCACGCCGAGAAGGCGCTGGCTGAAATTCGCGGCGGCAAGAGTTTTGGGCAGGTTGCCCGCAAGTGGTCGATCAATAGGAAAACAGCGTCTAGGGGGGGCGATATAGGTAGCTATACCACCAAGGAACATATGATTGCGAATTTGCAGGATAAATTATTTTCCCTGGCGGTGGGCGAAGTGTCGGGGCCCATACAGATCGGCGAGCGCTATTCGCTGTTCAAAGTGCTCGACGATACGACCGTTGTGCTCGAGCCGCCGCAGATGATGAAAATTCAAAAGAAGTTCAGCAAATTGAAATTTGATCGGGCCAAGGCCGCCCTTGTCGAAGGGTTTAAGAAAGAATATCGTCTCCAATTGGACCGGCAAGGCGTAGACGCCTTTGTAGAGAGTTTGCGCCGTGACACGGCCGCGGCAGACCGCGATGTTGTGCTGTACAAATACGACGGCGGCGACATTACTTCGGGCGACCTGGTCGACGCGGCGAGCTATCTCAAGGGCGATGTGCTAGGAAAATTGAAAAACAGTGAACAGGTGATCGCGCTCGCCGAACGCCATGTAGTTCCCAACGCAATGATTGTGGAAGTGGCGCGGCGCACCAAAATGGATCAGGAAGAAGACATCGCCAAATGGATCGCCGACCAGCGGCGGCAAATTTTAATGATTGAGTTCAGGGCAAAAATGTTGCAGCGCCGGGTTGCGCTTTCCGATGCAGAGGTGCGCCAGTTCTACGAAGACCATCCCGAAAAGTACATGCAGCCCGAACTCTTCGAGGTCGAGGAAATACTCGTGAGCACGGAAGCGGAGGCGGAGTTGCTCAAAAAGAAAATACAGTCAGGGACCCCGCTGGGCGAGTTGGCGCGAACGCATTCCCTTCGTTCAACGGAAGTGCGCGACGACGAGGGCAAATTCCATTTTCACCACTTTGAAACGTTGCAATTTGGCGGTTTTGTGGAAGCGGCAGTGGAGGCCGAAATCGGCGTGCTTACAGGCCCGGTTGAGGTGGAGGAAGGTTTTTCCATTTTTAGATTGTTATCCAGAGAACGCAAGCGAGAAACCTTTGAAGAGGCCGGGTGGCGCGCCCGCTCTCATGCCAAGCGGGAAAAAAATCGCGAAGGCTTTAACCGCTATATGGAAGAGTTGCGCGACAAACACCGGGCGACCGTAACCGTTCGAGAAGATCATCTCAAAACTGCATTCGGGACGGGTTAGTTATCGAGCGCGATCTAGAAGGTGTTCCGGTACGGGGCATATTGATTGGGGCGTTCCTGGCGTTCCTGCTCAATTTTCTGGACGCCTACGCCACCAACATCATTCTGGGTTCCTACCTGACCCTGAATTTTAGCACGCCGGCGGCGCTCTTCTTTTTCTTTTTTGTGGTGTTGGTCAGCGCCCTGGTTGGCCTCGTACACCGTACCCTGGCGCTGTGCCGTTCCGAACTGATCACCATCTACATTATGCTGGTAGTGGCCTGCTGCATTCCCGGCATGGGCTTCACCCAGTTCATGATCCCCTGCCTGCTGGGGTCCACCTACTACGCCACGCCCGAAAACAATTGGGACGAACTCTACAACCAGTACATTCGAGAGTGGATGATCCCGCGGGGCGAAAATGTGGCGCGCTATTTTTTTGAGGGGCTGCCCGAAGGCGCCGCCATACCCTGGAGCGCCTGGGTCGTGCCGCTGAGTTATTGGTACGGATTTTTCCTGTCCGTTAGTTTTGCCATGATCTGCATCATGGTGGTGCTGCGCAAGCAGTGGGTGGATCGGGAGAAGCTGGTGTACCCGCTGGTTCAGGTGCCGATGGAAATGATCCAGAAGGGGGAAAGCGGGGCCGTCGGCAAGTCGTTCTTCACCAATAGAATAATGTGGTTGGGTTTTGCCTTCTCGTTCATTCTGTTGAGCATCAACGGGCTGCATTCCTACTTCCCCTCTTTCCCACATATCAACCGATCCATAGTGCTGCCGTTGTTCCGCGACTCGGTGGGCCTCAATTTCTGGTTTAGCCCGCCGTGGTTGGGCTTCTTTTACTTTGTCAACCTCGATATCACGGCTTCTATCTGGGTTTTCTATGTTCTCACCACTGTCCAGCGCGGCATTTTTAATACGATTGGTTTGCAAAGTACCCAGCGCATAGACCTGTATTCGATCGAACCTTACCTGGCGCACCAGGGCATGGGGTCGATGATCGTTTTTGTGCTGATCGGGCTGTGGGTGGGGCGCGGTCATCTCAAAGACGTTTTGAGAAAGGCGTGGCGCGGGGATGAGCAGGTGGACGACGGCGGCGAAATGTTGTCCTATCGGCAGGCTGTCTTTGGATTGGCCCTAGCGCTGGCCTTGATGGCGATGGGGCTGTGGATGATCGGTATCCCATTGGCCGGGGCGCTCTTGTTCGTTTTTGGGTCTATGGTATTGTTCCTAGGCTTGACGCGGGTAGTGGCCGAAGGCGGCATTCCCGCCATGCGCCCCCCGCTCATGACTTCAACCTTTGTCATCTCCACGGCCGGTGCATCGGCCATTGGCATCCCCGGCCTAGTCGCCTTGGGTTTTTCCTACGGATGGCACTCGGAAATCCGCTCGTTTGTGATGTCTTCGGTGGCCAATGGCCTCAAGATGAGCGAAATCATCAAAGGGTCCAGGCGCCGTATGTTCTGGGCCGTGGCCATCGCCGTTCTGGTCAGCATAGCCGGATCTTCGTACATGACTTTATTATTGGCTTATAAATACGGCGGCATCAACCTCAACCCGCTCTTCTTTGTAGGACAGGCCCCGACGTTTGGTCCCAGGGACATGGCGCCGCGCATTGCCGCCGAGTTGCCCGGCCCGCGGCTGGACGCCTACCTGTTCATGGGCATCGGCGGGACGGTTATGGCCGCCTTGATGTGGGCGCGACATCACTTTGTGTGGTGGCCGCTCAACCCGCTGGGGTATACCATCAGTGCCAATTGGAAGACCGGACATATTTTTGGCAGTGCGTTCTACGCCTGGCTGATCAAATTAATCATTCTGCGCTATGGTGGGCCGCAGCTTTACAGGAGTTTGCGGCCGTTTTTTTTGGGGTTAATTCTGGGGGAAATTGTGGCCGCCGGGGGGTGGCTGGTGGTGGATTATATAACCGGACACGTGGGCAGTTTTCTGACGCAGGTTTGAATGCCACAGGTGTATTGGGTCGCCCAAAGCGAGTGTAGAGATCACCAGAACAGCGAGCCGACGCCTTTGCCGGTCATGTCGCTAAAACTGTCGATAATATTCCACAGGCCGGCGTTAAAAATCTGGCCCAGGACTAGGCCGGCGAAGAAGGGGATCAGTTTCCTGTAAAGGCGGGGGCCGCCGTATTTGAGGATGACCAGCTTGAGCAGCCAGCCTAAAAAGAAACTGAACCAGAGGCGTGCCACTATGAACGAAACCGTGCAGAGGGCAAAGCCGAGGGGGTGGAAGGGCCACCAGAGGAAGCGGTGGCGCAGTGCGGTGAGGGCGGCCATAATTGTGCCGCCGACGCCTTTAAAGAACCAGCCGTCCCATTGCACCGGGGGCTGGTTATGCAATTTGTGGGTGATGAACTGGAAGGGGACCTGGGCGCCGGCGCCAAAAAACCAGCCGTGCAAATTGACGCCGCCGTAGGCGTAGGACAGGTGCAGGATGGTTATGGCCGAGCCAATCAGCGTTACCACAACGGCCAGCGCCAAGGCCCAGAACAAGGGCCGCAGATGTTTTACCCCTTCGAGGACTTTAAGGCCGTTGGTGCAGGAAGCCATGACAAAGGTGCGCACGTCGCCGTGCCATATATAAGTGTAGGCCAGGGCGACCAGACCCTCTGCGCCAACCATGGGAGTGCCAATGCTCGAGACCACAAAGGTGGAGGCGATCATGGGGCTGCGCGCCGCCGCCACTCCGCCTTCGGCGACAATGCGGGTTAGGCCAAAGAAGATGCCAAAGGCGATCAGCAGGAAAAGGACCAGTACCAGCAGCGACATGCCCGACAGCCACAGCCAGACGCCCATGACCAGCGTGCCGCCCAATAGGCCGCCGACGGCCGCCCGGTAAGACAGTATTTCGTTGCAGTCGTCGACGGTCGCG
>CAXGRO010000292.1:0-7177 GCA_964012055.1 uncultured bacterium | reverse complement strand
TTGTGCGACCAAAAGAGATAGGACGATATCAGGAGGGATCACCATCATGCATAAAAAGGATAAGTAACATTACAACTACATTAATTCTATGACCGACGCTCAAACGCCGTTGACGATCATCAATCTAGCGGAACACCTAAAGCTCGACAAATCCACCGTATCCAGAGCGCTCAACAACAAAACCGGCGTGGCCGCTGCCACCCGCGAGCGCGTCATCCAGGCCGCCCGCAAATTGGGTTATTCGCCCAATATCCACGGCCAGCAACTGCGCGGCTGGAAAGTTAAAAATCTGGGAATAGTCCTCCCCAGCGACCCCACCGAACCGGCGACCCACTCCATTCCCATGTCGTATCGTTTCTACGGCCCCCTGCTCCTGCTGGCCTTTACCAGCGCAACGCGGCAGGGCTACGACGTGCTGGTGGTAACCACCGATCAACACCTCGACCACAACCTCTCCGACGTCCTCGTCCGCAAAGGCGTTTCCTGCATCCTTCTCTTGGGCCCCCAGCCCAAAAAAACGCTCGACGATCTGCTCGATGCCAGCATTCCCGTCTTGCAAGTGGACACCTATTCTGCCGACCACCCCAAATTGGGGTTTGTGGCCTCAGAAAATTACCAGGCCACTTACCAGGCCACCTGGCATTTGATCGAATTGGGACACAAAAAACTCTCGCTCATCGGCGACCCGCAGAGCATCAGCCCCTTCCGCGAACGCTACGAAGGCTTCAAAGCCGCGCTCGACAAAGCCGGCCTCAAAGAAGTCGTCACCGACGCACCGCGCCACCTGCCCTCCCGCGAGTACAGCCACGCCCTGCTAACTTCCTCTGCGCCCCCCACCGCCCTCGTCGCCACCAGCGACAGCAAAGCCATCTTCGCCCTCGAGGTCGCGAAAGAACTCGGGATCAAAGTGCCCGGCCAACTCTCGGTCATCGGCTTCGACGACGTCGAACGCCCGCTAGTAGAAAACCTAGCCCTTACCACGGTCCGCGTAAATCAAGATGCCATGATCGAGACGGCCGTCAACACCGTGCTCAACGGCATCTACAAGGGCGAGCCACACCAGATACGCATTCCCACCAAACTCATCCTGCGCAACACCATTGCGGCACCAGAAACAGCCCAATGTATTAGTAGTAGTAAAAAGCGTAGACCAGCGACGCGCCCCCCACCCCGACGCAAGTCCCCAAAATGAGCCCAATAAAAAAGGGCAAGACCTGGCGGTAGAGCCTCACCCCGCCGTAGCGCAGCATCACCAGCTTGATCAGCCAGGCCAAAAACATGCCAAACCAGTCGATGCGCACCGTGTTGGTCAGGGCCACGGCCAAACCCGCCGGGTGCAGCGGCCAACCGGCCAGACGGTAGTTGAGCAGCGACATCAGCCCGGCCAATCCGGCGCCGATGAGCATAAAAACAACTGCTGAAAACTGTGGCAAATTGGGATTGTTAATGGTATTGGCCACCCACGACCAGTGGTAACGCGGCGAACTGACAAAATACCAGCCGTAGCCGTGCAGCAGGCCGTGCCGGTAGCCCATCCACACGTAACAGGCCATGGTGGTAGCCAGGCCCACCACCATGGCGGCGGTGAGAAAAAAGATGAGTTTGCGACCGCTGATCTTGAGTTTGATGTCTTCGCAGACTTTAAAGGCGTGCGCCAGGGTGCCCATGAGAAAGAGCTGTACGTCCGCCGTCCACACCATGCTCAGCCCCATCGCCGACACGCCCTGGGCGCCTATGCTGCCGGTGCCAAAAATATTGGTCACCACCGGCGGCACCGAAATGCAGGCGCGCAGGCGGCCGATGCCGGTTTGCGCCAGCAGGCGCGCCGTGCCAAAAAAAATCAGCAACGCCGCGGCGAGAAAAATGACAGTCCACACCAGCGCCAGGCCGGTGGCGTAGATAAACGCCGCCATATAGACCAACCCCACCAGCCCCATCAAAGCCGTCCAGCGCGGCCCGATCAAGTTGGTGTCTGGCGCCGGCCCCCCGGCGACAATATCGCGCCATTGACGCAGCAAAAAATCGCGCGACAGCCACAGGGAAAAGAGCACGATAAAGGCCAGCGATCCCACCTGCTGATGCGCCAGCAGCACATTGGGCGGGGCGTGGGGCTGCGCCGGCAAGGTCGACACAATGCCAATAAAACCCAGTAGCCCTTCCTCTAAAGTGACGAGCAGGTGGAAAAACCACACGCTCAACAGCACGTTGAGGTTGACCAGGTAACTCAAGCCCACCACCAGTAAATCGATATTGGCACCGTAGGAAATCCCCAAGCGCTCCAATTGAATACTGAAGCTGGGCAAGCCAAACCCTTCGATCATCTCAAAATCGAAGACGCGGTCCAGCATGGCGACGGTGGGAAAAATCCAGGCAAAAAAAAACCCGCCCACAGCAATTTGCTCCTGAGAATGCTCTTGAGCGGATTGCCCAGGCTGTCGAGCAGCATATTGGGCACTACGGCCAGGGGATATACCAGGCGCTCCTGCCGCGACCACTGGTGGTGCAACAGGGCGATAAACGACACGCTGACAAAGAAGAAAGCCAGCATGAATAACCCCCAATACACCATGGGCTCCATCCACACGTCCCAGGGAATGGGTTTGTCGGGACCGGTGCCCTCAAAAAGCTGCTGGATGGCGTTGAGGTCGCGGGGGGCAGCCCAGTGGGGCAGGTGGCCCCAGATCAGGTCGGCCCAATTGTTCTCGGGCGTGGCGTAGTAGAAGATGCCGCTGATCAGCGGCAAGAAATAGCCGCCAAAGCCCATTGAGGGCAACACCGTGGCCACCATGAGGGCGGCGTAGATGAGGGCAAAATTACTCGGCGAAAGGCGCAGCAGGGGGTGCAGCAGGCGCAGGAAAAGGCTGCTGACGACGACCCAGAAGATGAGAAAAATGACGCCGACGGTATTGAAGTGGTCGGTGAGTCCCGTGTAATTGCCGTAGAGAACATAGGTGCGCACGCTGACAAAGGTCATGCACACGCTGAAAACCACCACCAAGCAAAAGGAAAAAAATGTCCCCCAGAACGAGGAAGAATTCGCAGCCATAGCAAGGAGATAATAAGTCCCCTGTTGGAGTTGTCAATAACTCACAGTATACTCTTTGTGTTATGCCGTTTTATTGCCCCCACCTCCCGAATGTGCGATCTTCAATAAACTCATCAGCAAACCTGCTATTATCTGATATTTCAACCGGGAGTTTTCCATGAGCGCCAGCGCCAAGACCTTTCCCCAGGCCAAACTCGATAAAATCGGCGACACCTTCCCCGGCCGCTTTGCCTTTATGTTTAAAGACCTCAACAGCGGCGCGGCGGCCGAGTACAACGCCGACACCCCCATGCCCACCGCCAGCGTCTGCAAGGTGGCGGTGATGGTGGAACTTTTTCGCCAGGACAGCGAGGCGATTCTCTCCCTCGACGACCGCCACCAGCTGCGCCCCAATATATCGTCGCACGGCACCGGAAGCCTGCACATGACCCGCGACTACCCTACCCTGACAGTGCGCGACTACTGCCGCCTGATGATGGGGGTGAGCGACAATATGGCGACCGATATGTTGATTGACTTGGTAAGCCCCGACCACATCGCCGCCACCATGGAGCGCATGGGCTACCACAACACCCGCACCCCCATGCCGCTGGGCGTGTGGCACTACCTGATGAAGGGCGTGGTCAAAGAGCCCTCGCGCGAGTTGGACGCCCAGATCATCGCCGATGAAATCAGCGGGCCCGGCGACAAAACCCTGCCCTATGCCAGTTCGCTGGAAAACAACGTGGCCGCGGCACGCGACCTGTGCGACATCATGGAAAAAATTGAGAAACGCCAGATGATCAACCCAGAAGCGTGCGAATTTATGATCGAGATGATGAAAGTGCCCAAAAACCCCAACCGCATCCGCCAGTACCTCAAGCCCGAAATCGCCACGGCGCGCAAGACCGGCGGCAGCAACCGTATCAAGGCCGACACCGGCATCGTCTACCTGCCCACCGGGCCGCTGGTAATAGCGGGCCTGGCCACCGCCGACAAAATAGAAGACGCCCAGTGCAGCATGGACGCCATCGCCGACGCCGCCCGCCTGGTTTACGAAACCATCTCGCCAGAAAGCCTGCTCAACGATTAACGTCCAGCCGTTCTGCCAAGGCAATACTCATTAAGGAGACCTAAATGGCCCATTCTCCCATCCCCAATATGCCCGACCTGGTACAAATAAAAGCCACTGAAATCGCGCCACCGCCCGCCTGGGCCCTGTTGCAACGCCGGCTCATCGCCCTCATGGAACAGACGGCCCCCCTGGTCATCGAGCGCTATTACGAAGCCAGCGGCACGCCCCTCTACGCCGACGACGTCGACGACCTCTACGAGTGCTGCCACAACTGGGGCCTGTTCTACGCCATGGGCGCCGACGAGGAGATCCTGCGGCTCAACTTAAATCAGTGGAACGCGGTGACGCGCTTCTTCGACGCCAGCTACGAGAGCCGCCGGCACATCGAATTTAAACCGCAGATATATAATGAATACTTCAACCTGGCCGTCTCCCATGGCGCCGAATGGCACCACAAGGGCGAGGGCAACCAGGCCTTCTACCATTTTGGTCTGGCCGACCCGACGATCAGCGAAAACGTGCGCCGCGCCCGCCGCTTTGCCGCCATGTACATCGGCGAAGATCCCGAGGCGCCCAATTGGGACGCCGCCCACAAAATTCTGCGCTCGCCCATGCAGAGCAGCCAGGGGCCGCAGTTCGAGTGCGATTTAAACGAGGTGAAATTCTGGCTGCACGGCGGCCACCCCGGCAAATCCCCCGACTGGTTCCGCAAAAAAATGGGTACCCGCGCCAGCCTCTACCCGGTGGTCAAAGACCTCGACTACCCCTGGTACGACGCCCCCCAAAAGGCCGACGAAATCGTCAAGCTCTTCAACGACATCGTGCTCAACGGCGACATCGCCAACAATCTCTGCGCCACGGCGCTCATCACCCACGCCTACCTCAACACCGGCGACGCCAAGTACAAGCAATGGGTCCTCGACTATGTGGACGCCTGGGCCGACCGCGCCGCCCAAAACGGCGGCATTATCCCCGACAACGTCGGCCCCACCGGCAAGGTGGGCGAGCAGCGCCAGGGCCAGTTTTGGGGCGGCCTCTACGGCTGGAATCACTACCGCGGCTACAGCAACCTCTTCCACGCGGTCAACACCGCCACCGAGTGCGCCCACCTGCTGTCGGGCGACGCCGGCTATTTAGACCTGATGCGCAACCAGCTCAAAGCGCTTTTGCAAGCAGCCGTCACCGGCGACGACGGCCAACTGCTGGTGCCGACGCGCTACGGCCCCGGCGGCTGGCAGTACGAGGAAGACATGCAGCACACCCAGGTCGGCCCGCGCCCGCTGCGCATGGAAGAATTGGCGCACCTCTACCACGGCTCTATGGCGGAGCAAGACTACCAGATGATCGCCCAGGTGCGCCAGGGCGATGTGGAGAACGACTGGAACGACGTGCCGCTGGACAGGGAAAAAAACCAGGGCGCCACCGAGCGCGCCCGTTTCAACTACTACGACGGCAAAAACCCAGACTGGCCCATAAAAGCGCTAACGGCCGACTACCAGAACGCCCTCCAGGCACACGAAACCGTGGTCAACGACCCGCGCGACGCCTTCCAGCTCATCGCCGACAACTTTAGCCCGCCCAACCCGGTATTCACCAAGGCCCTCACCCAGGTGATGTTCGGGGCCCCCCAAACCATCTACAACGGCGGCATTCTGCGCGCCACGCTGCGCTATTTTGATATCGCGCCTACTTCAACATCCCCTGGCCGCCCCGGCCTGCCCCCGGACGTGGCGGCCTTTGTCGACGCTCTCGCGCCCGATTCGGCCAGCGTCCAGCTGGTCAATCTGAGCAATGCGGAGACGCGCAGCCTCATCGTCCAGGCGGGCGCCTTTGGCGAACACCAACTCACCGCAGTGCAGTACCGCCAGGGCGAGAGCGACCAGCAACAGGCGCTCGACTCGCCCTACGTGGCGATGGAATTGCCGCCGGCGACCAGCATCCGCCTCCAACTGGGCATGCGGCGCTTTGCCAACGACTGCACCTACGCCTTCCCCTGGCACGGCGGACAGATCCCGGTTCCCTTTGCCTGAGTAATTCAAGTGGAAAACCGCCCACAGTCGGAGTCTCTACACGTATGCAGGTGGAATTACCCGATATAAAAAACAGTAGATACAATATTCACTGCGAAAGGCAACCATGAAATATCGCACCTTAGGCCGCACCGGCTTCAAAGTCAGCGAAGTCGGCCTGGGCAGTGCCTCCATCGCCGGCCGCGACCCCGAACGCGCCCAGGAAAACGCCACCAGCATCGTGCGCCGCGCCGCCGAACTGGGCATCAACTACATCGACACGGCCCCCTACTACGGCGACAGCGAAGAACTTTTGGGACCCGCCCTGGCCGCCGTCGACCACAAATTCTACCTAGCCACCAAACTGGGCCTGTTCCCCAAAGACTTCGATTATAAAAGCGACAGCGTCCTGGCGAGCCTGGAGCGCAGCCTTAAACGCCTGGGCCTGAACCGGCTCGACGTCGCCCAAATTCACGAAGTCAACCACGCCGGCTGGGAGCGCATCGTCGAGCCGGGCGGCACTCTCGAAGGGCTGCACCGGGCCCAGGACCGGGGCCTGTGCGATAAAATTGGTGTCACCGGCCGCGCCATTCCCCTGCTCACCCGGCTGGCGCAAACCGATGAATTCGACACCGTGCTCTTCTACCACGACTACCACCCATGTGAACAGAAAGCAGCCGAGGAACTCATCCCGGCCGCTGCCGACCACCGCATGGGTATTGTCGCGGCCACGGTGTTGGCCGGCGGCCTCTATGTGCCGGGCGAACGCCAGCAGCAAGTACTGGATAAAATAGAAAGCCAGGAAGAAAAAGAGCGCGTTCTCAAAATACTCGAAGATCTGGAAGACCAACCCGGCACCTTACCCCAGAAGGCTTTCCGCTATGTTCTCGACGACGACCGAATCAGCACTGTAGCCAGCGGCGCGGCCAATCCGGCGGAGTTGGAAGAGGTTGCGCAGGCGCCGGATTTGCAATGATCGGTTTAAGGTCTAATAGAGCTGATATGAATATGCGGCCATCCATTTCAGCTTAGAAGCTGTTTGGTTAAAAATTCATTTTGTAGATTATG
>CAXGRO010000291.1:0-7179 GCA_964012055.1 uncultured bacterium | reverse complement strand
ACCGGCACCTACTACTACGCCACCCCCGAAAACGACTGGGCCAACCTCATCCATCCCTTCCTCTCGGAGTGGCTGGTGGTCGATAACCAGCGCGCCATAAAGGAATTTTACGAAGGCGTCAGCGGCCCCACCGTCATACCCTGGGATGTGTGGGGAGGTCCACTGCTGCGCTGGTTGATATTTTACATCGCCTTCTATTTGTGCATGACCTCCGCCATGGTCATTTTGCGCAAGCAGTGGGTCGAACACGAACGCCTGGTCTACCCCCTGGCCCAGGTGCCCCTGGCCATGGTTGCCGACGGCGACCGCCCCCAGGTCATTAAGCCCCTGTTTAAAAATCCGGTCATGTGGTGCGGTTTTGCCATCATCTTCTTGGTCAACAGCGTCAACGCCCTGCACAATTATTATCCCTTTATCTCGCCTATCGTCCCCCAGGCCAGCGCCGAACTCTTCCGCGGCACCGTAGTCCTCAACTTTCGCCTCAACTACCTGATGTTCGGTTTTGCCTACTTCATCAATTCGAACATCGCCTTCAGCCTCTGGTTCTTCTACTTGATCCACCTCATCCAGGAGGGCGCCTTTTCGGTATTGGGCATCTTTAGTCCCGAAGAACTGGGCCCCTGGACCGGGTCGGGCCCGGTGGGCGCCATCATGGGTCACCAAATGATGGGCGCCCTCATCGTGCTGGTGTGTTTTGGCCTGTGGACGGCGCGCAGCCACCTCAAAAACGTCGTGCGCAAAGCACTCGACCGCCGTGCAGCGCCGGACGACAGCGGCGAGATTCTCTCGTACCGAACGGCGTTAATAGGTTTTGTCGGCGGCGCTTTTGTCATGGCGTTTTGGCTGTGGCGCTCCGGCATTCCCGCCTGGATCACCCCCTTCTTTGTGTTCTCGACGCTGGTCATCTTCATCGGCCTGGCCCGCGTGGTCGCCGAAGCCGGCCTGCCCACCGTAACGCCCGAAATGGTGCCCGCCGGCTTTGTCGTATCGGGAGTCGGCATTCCGGCGCTGGGCGCCAAGGGCATGATTGCCACCGGCTACTCCCTGGTTTGGGCCGGCGACCTGCTGGTTTTTATGACGGCGCCGCTGGCCAACGGCCTGCGCCTGAGCAGCGAAATGAGCAGACGCCAGCGGCGCCTTTCCGGCGGCGTCGCCGCCGCCATGCTCATCAGCCTGGTGGGGGCCGCCTGGTTTATGCTCTACCTGGCCTACCGCGATGGGGCGCTCAACCTGCACCCCCAGTATTTTACTGGCTTTGCCGCCTACCCCTCCAGCTTTGCCGCCCAGAAATTGGCCACCCCCACCGGCCCCAGTCTGGCCGGCTGGCTGTGGACGGCGGCCGGCGGCCTGGTGATGGGCGGGTTAATGCTGGCGCGCCACCAATTCGTCTGGTGGCCCTTCCACCCCTTGGGTTTTGCCGTCAGCACCGGCTGGGTGATGAACAGTATATGGTTTTCGATCTTTTTGGCCTGGATGATCAAAGTGATTGCCCTCAAATACGGCGGACCGGTATTTTACCATAAGACCCGCCCCTTTTTCATTGGCGTAGTGCTGGGCCAATTTGTCGTCGGCGGCACCTGGCTGCTCATCGATGCCTTTACCGGCATGGTGGGCAACGGCATTCCCGTTTATTAGAAAGCGTTTGACTTAGGATAGAAAGATGAAAAGTAGAAACCCAATATTCTTTATTTTACTCTTTTTAATAGCTGCCTGCGGCACGTCCGACGAGGCCCCCGTGGCCGAAGTAGGGCCGCACGCGATCTCAGCCCAGGCGCTGCGCGACTACGTGGTGCAACTGCCCTCGGGCTTGCGCAGCGGCCAAACGGGCACGGCGGCCAGGCGCCACTACGTGCAGGCGCTTATCGACCGGCGCCTGCTGCTGCTGGAGACCCAAGCCCGCGGCCTGGACACCACTCGGCAGGTGGTGCAGACCGTGGAAGACGCCGTCAACACCCGGGTGCGCGCCCTCTACCGCGCCCAGTTTCTGGTGCCCCAGGCCAAAGTCCCCGAAGAAGACGTGCGCGCCCACTTCACAGAACAGGGCTTTGACCGCGAGCGCAGAATTGAGGCGATTTTGGTGCAAACGCGCGCCCAAATCGACACCGTTGTGGCGCGCCTGAGCGCCGGTCAGCCCTTTGCCGAGGTTTCGAGCCAGTTTTCCATAGACCAGCACTCCTCGCAACAGGGCGGCTTACTGGGCTTTGCCGGCCCCGACCTGGCCGCCCGCTTCCAAATCCCCAACGACGTCTTTCGCGAATTACCCCTCAATAAAATCTCGCAGCCCATCAACGCCGGCGGCAACTGGCACATCGTGCCCTTTACCGAAGAGCGCGAGGCGCCCTACGACAAGTACCGGGCGCGCATCGAAGAGCGGCTATTCGCCCAACGTCTGGCGGAGGCCGAAGCCGAACATTTTGAATCGCTCAAAGAGCAGGAACAAATCGCTCTTGAACCCGCCGCACTGCGACAAATCGTAACGCCTACCGCGGCCGCGACACCGCCGTACTCGACGCCAACCCAACGCCGCTCTACACCTACGAAGGAGGCGTCATCAGCCTGGGCCAGGTCCAGGAAAAGCTAAAACGCCTCAACATCAACCGCGGCTTCAGCGACAGCACCTGGGCCGTGGCCACACTCGACCAATTGATCCTCAGCCCCTTCCTCTTCCACCGTGCCGCGCGTCGCGAGGGCCTCTACGATATTGACGAAGTCCAGGGGTTTGCCCGGCGCAAGCGCGACGATCTACTGCTCGAATTGCTGCGCAAAACGGCCATCGCCGCCCAGGTGGAAGTGTCGGCAGCGGAGATTCGGCAATTTTACGACGACCACCCCGAAACCTTCACCCACGAAACCGCCACCTGGGCCGAAGAATTGTTGCTGCCCAGCGCCGCCGAAGCCCGCCGCCTGCGCGACGCCATCGCCAACGACGGCGCCCTTTTTGAAGACCTCGTAGGACAGAGTTTGCGCCCCGATGCCGTCGAAAATAAAGCGCGTTTCCACTTCCACCCGCGCGACAGGGCCGTCTACCCCAAATTGCTGCCCGCCATCCTCGCCGCCGCCAAGGGCGAAGTAATGGGCCCCGTTGAGGTGGAAGGCGGCTATTCCGTCTTCCGCGTGTTGCACGAGGAAGAAGAGGGAGTCCAACCTTTTGAGCAGGTCCAGCGCCGCGCCCGCGCCCTACTGCTGCGCAAGCGCGAAGAAGCCTCCCTGCAAGTTTTTCTCCAGGAACTGCGGCAAAAATACGCAGCCCAGATCCACATCGACCTGGACGCCCTGGAGGCGGCGCTGCCCGACTCCCTGATACAGGGCTAAAGGGCTTGGCGTCCTCCAGATTACATCTGACCCTGGCGCTATCTTTATACGCCTGCGCCGAGGACAGCGCCCCCCCAATAGGCCGCCCCCAACCCTCAGAGCATCGCCCTGAGCAACCGCGGCGCTCTCTTCCTCAAACAAGGCCAGCCGCATAAGGCGCTGGCGGCGCTGCGCCAGGCCGTGGAAATCGATTCCACTCGACCCAAGCCCTATTTCAATTTGGGCCTGACCTACGCCCGCCTGGGGGATCACCCGTCTGCCATCGCCACCTCTGAGCGCGCCGCCGCCCTCAACCCGGATGACGCGGGCATCCACTTTGCCCTGGGCCTTTCACTAAACGCAGTGCAACGCTACCCCGAAGCGGCCGAGCACTTTCAATGCACTATCGATCTGCAACCGGGCCGCGCCCCCTTCTACCACCAGTTGGGTGAAGCCCTGCGCGCCACCAGCGACTTTGCCGGGGCTATTCAGGCTTTTGAAGCGGCCTTGCGCCTGGACGCCACCCACATCCAGGCGCGTTACCTGCTCAGCGACCTGCTGGTCCGAGACAACCGCCTACCCGGTCACCTCCCCTCACCTGGATGCTGGACGGCACCGAGTGGGTCGATTTCGGCTGGGGTTTTTAAGGCGAGCAGTTCGGCGAGAGCACCTACGCCTACGAATTGGCCATCGCCCCCATCATCGCTATGCCCAACGACGACGCCACCGCCCTGGAAGGCGTGGTAATTATGGACCTGGAAGAAGATGAGATCGTCCACCTGTCGATGACGGTTGGCGACTTCGATGAGGCCTGCACCGAGTGCGAGCTCGAGAGCTATCAGGGTTTCTGGACCATGTCGCCGGAAAGCTGCTGCACCGGCACCAACGACGTGGTTCTCGACATTCTGGATCCTTCCCTGGAAGACATGGTCGATACGGCTGTTGAAGACATTAGCTGGGGCCAGATCAAAGCCGGTTTCTAAGATCGCTCAACTAACGTTTTAGCTTTACATCCCCCTTCGGTCCATGGGCCGAAGGGGGATTTTTTTAGTATAATACCGGAATGACATTGCCCACCGTGCCGGTGAGCGCGTCGATTACCAGCCACAGCCCGCCGACGGTGAATTGGCCCAAAACCATGCCCATAAAAAAGGGTTTGGTTTTCTGATAGATCCCCGCGCCGCCATATTTCAGTATCACCCCTTTGAGCGCCCAGGCCAAAAAAACAGACGACCAAACCACGCCCATGGTCCACCCCGCGCCCACGGCAAAACCCAGCGGGTGTAGCGGCCAGTGAGTTAAGCGCTGGCGCGCAAAAAGCAGCAGGCTCATAATTCCCCCCCCCATTATCGTCCACAGCCAGCCCTCCATGCTGGGGCCAATCACATCTTTCAATTGCTGTATCGCAAAGCGCGAGGG
Source organism: uncultured bacterium (assembly GCA_964012055.1). Classification (GTDB taxonomy): domain Bacteria; phylum Latescibacterota; class UBA2968; order UBA8231; family UBA8231; genus CAXGRO01. The sequence goes on along the minus strand of CAXGRO010000291.1, from coordinate 2,469 downwards.
GTAGGTGGGAAAGCTGGCGCCAAAAAATTGCCCGCTCAAATTCACCCCACCAAACTTATAGGCTAAATGCAGGGTAAACCACACCGAGGCGACCAGCGTCACCAGCACGGCCACAACCATGGCCCAAAAGAGCCGCCGCCGCCCGCGGCCCACCTCGCTGCCCAGGCGCAGACCATTGGCCAGGGGCGCCATCATGAAAACTAATAACTCGCCCACCCATATTAAGGTATAACCTGCGGCAACAGTGCCCACCGTGCCCAGCGCCGGCACCCCGATGTGCGAAACCAGTACCCCGGCCGGAACAATGGCCGGTGACAGAATGGGCACACCTCCTTCGGCTACCACCCTGGTCAACCCCAGCAAAACGATCAGGGCGATGCATACCACCAGCGGCGCAATCCAGGCGGGAAATCCCGACTGCCACAACCAGACGCTCATGCCGCCACATCCAGCCAGGGCGCCTAACAGCGCGGCGCGATACGACATGATTTCGTTGTCGTCCTCTCCGGCCGCAGCGCCCACAGCCTGACGCCATATCGTTATTATATGCTTGCGCCCCAGCCACACCCCCCAGACTACCAACACAGTCAAAGCGCCAAAGCTCTGCGGCCCAGTGATCGCATCGCTCCAAAAACCCAGGTTCGCCCGCATCGTCTCCACCCCCACTGCGGCCAGAAAGTACTGCTGCAACTCAAAGTAGAGATAGAAAGCCCAAAGGCTAAAGGAAATGGTAGAGTTGATGAAATAGGCAAATCCCAGCATGACAAAGTTAATACCGAAGCGCAATTGCAAATCCGGGGCGAGGTCCAGGGGATAGACCAGCAGGATACTGGGCACTTCGGGATAATAATGGCGCAAAGCCGTGAGACTGCTGATGAAGACGGGCAGTGAAAATCCAATCCACATAACCCAGCTCTTAAAAAAAGGGCCGAGTACGCCGTTCCTTCCCCCGCCTTCAAACATGGCCAGCGGTACCTGCGCCATGGGAAAGGGCAGACGCTCGTGTTCGACCCACTGCTTGCGCAAAATGACCATGACGCAGATCATGGCTAGAAAAAAGGCCGCGTAGAACAACAGCCAGGCCAGCAGCGCCGGCAGCCAGGCATCCCAGGGAATGCCGCCCCCAGGGTTGCCCTCGTAAAAACCCCGCACCGCCGCCGCATCGCCCATCAAGAACCACTCCTTCATATGGGGGTACAGCAATGTCTCCCAGTCATTCTCCTCCGACGCGTAGTAGTAAGTCCCGGAAATCATGGGCAAGACCATGCCAGTCACCCCGCGCGTAGGGATTGCTGAAGCAACCATCATCATAAGGGTGATGGTCAGCAATTCCCCCCGGGTCAGCGCCCGACTCTTGCGGCACAAACCCAAGAGCAGGTGCACCGTGACCATGGTCATGAAGAGAAGAAAAAAAGCCGCCGGCGTGGAGGACGAAAACCCCATGGGCGTGCCTTTGAGCAGCATGGTGGTGTAGGGCGCGCCGATGGCTATCACCAAACACAAAAGACTGCCCAGCGCGATGCCACGCACCGTAACGGCAGAAGCCGCGCTGTCCTGCCCCCGGCTGTGATCGCGCTCGTCGAGGTAGTGCTGAAATTCTTCTGGTACGTTTTTCTTCACAGCGCGGGCCCCTTTTACACCAGATTTCCTTCCGCTCTGCTGTGCCGCCCCACAACGGAGATCGCCTCTGGCATGCCGACGCAGAGGTTGCCGCTAATCAGGTTGTAATCGCTGCCGCCGCTTTCGACGATGCCGCGCTGCTGCGTCGCCACCTCTTGATCGTCGGCACAGCGGTTGCCCTGCACGATGCAGCGCTCCAGGTCGTGCAGTCGAATGCCCGGCCAGCGGCCGGGTGCGGCCTGTGAGTTATTCAGCAAGAGGTTGCTCGTTATTATCTGCTCTTCGCCCTGGTTGGCATCGATGCCGCAGCGCGCGTTGTCGTTGCACACATTGGCGCTGAAGATGTTGTGGTGATCGCCGCCGTTGGCCACCCCGCCAATGCCATTGAGGCCGTTGTTTGAAAAGACGCTGTCGCTGCACACCGAGTGATGCACCCGGGCGCAGAAAAACAGCCCGTCGGCGCCGTTGCCCCGGCCTATGTTGTGCGACCAGACGCTACGCCCCAGTTGAGTGCCCGGGTGGAAGCCGTGGCCGCGACAATCGTGTGCCTGGCACTGCGCCACCTGCACGTCGCTGCCGCCCTGCACCCCAATGCCGTCGCTGGGCCACTGGCGCACCGTGCAATTGTGCACCCGCACGCGCCGGCAATTGTGCAGGTGAATGCCGGAAAAAGTAAAGTTCCACCACTCGCCGTCGTAGTCCTCTGGCCCCTGAATCGTCAAATCGCGAATCTCAATATCGTCTTCGCCGTGCGACCAGATGGCCGGAAAGAAATTTACGGCTTTGGCGTTGAGCGCCGCCTTGAGCGTCTTATTAAATGGCACGTCGATATGAACTCGTCGGTCCTCA
>CAXGRO010000290.1:0-7197 GCA_964012055.1 uncultured bacterium | reverse complement strand
AATTGCTGGCGCCGGGGCGGGCCGGCGATTTTAACCAGGCGCTGATGGAGTTGGGGGCGCGGGTCTGCACGCCGGCGCAGCCGCGGTGCGGCGGTTGCCCGGTTGAGGCGCAGTGCCGGGCGCGGGCCGAGTTGGACGACCCCACGGTATTGCCGCTCAAAGCGCCCAAAAAAAAGAAACCCCACTACCAGGTTGCCGCCGGCGTCATTTGGAAAGGCGACGATCTACTCATCGCGCAGCGGCCGTCCGCAGGGTTGTTGGGCGGGATGTGGGAGTTTCCCGGCGGCAAGCAGGAAGAGGGCGAGAGTTTGGAAGTGTGTCTGGCCCGCGAAATTCGCGAGGAGCTGGACATTGCCATCGAGGTGGGCGAGCACCTGGTGAGCGTCGACCACGGCTATTCGCATTTCAGCATCACGCTGCACGCCTTTAACGCCCGCTATGTGGACGGCGAGCCACAGGCGCTGGAATGCGCCGACTGGCGCTGGATAAGGCCAGAGCAATTGGACGATTTTGCCTTTCCGCGCGCCGATCGCAAAATTATCGAATATTTGCGCCAGCACGTTTTGCAATTGGACCTTTTTCCCGCCGAGGGCAGCCAAGAGAATTGATCGCCCCGGCGGATTTTTCTACGAGAGTGTTATAAGCGTATGCTCAAACGTCTGTACGATTGGTTGTTGCGCTGGGCCGAGACGCCCTACGGCGGTCTAGTCCTCTTTTTCTGGGCGTTCTTTGAGTCGTCCTGTTTTCCCATTCCGCCCGATCCCTTTCTCATCGCCATGGTGCTGGGGGCGCGGCACAAATCCTTGAGGTTTGCGCTGTGGACATCGCTGGCTTCGGTGCTGGGCGGGTTGGCCGGCTATTTGATCGGCTATTTTCTGTGGTGGGCGGGGCCGGGCGAATTTACCGGCATCGCCGAATTTTTCTTTGCCAATGTGCCCGGCTTCACGCCCGAGCAGTTCGCCCGGGTGCAGGGGCTGTACGAGGAGTGGGGTTTTTGGGTGGTGTTCACCGCCGGCTTTACGCCGATTCCCTATAAGGTGATCACTATTTCGGCCGGCGCTTTTGATATTTCACTGGTGGTTTTTCTCATCGCCTCGGCGGTGAGCCGCTCGGCGCGCTTTTTCCTCATTGCCGCGCTGCTGTGGAAGTACGGGGAGCCGGTGCGGGAATTTATCGACCGCCGCTTTAATCTGCTGAGTATTGTTTTTGTGATTCTGTTGTTGGTGGGATTTTATGTGGTCAAAGTACTACTGTAGAGCGGTTGGTGCCCAATCCGGGGCTTTGGCAGTAAAATGAATCGGGGACCTGTTGTCTAAGAGATGGCGGGAAGCGAGACGATTATGGTCGTATCGCCGCTGTTGGACTGAATTAGAATGTCCCCCCCAAAGTCTTCGACAATGGACTTGGAAACGGCCAGTCCCAAACCGGTGCCCTTGTCGGGATCTTTGGTGGTAAAAAACGGATCGAATACTTTGTCGATAATATCCGGCGCAATGCCCACGCCTGTGTCGTTTACCTGAATTTCTATTTGCGGTGTCCCGTCTGCATTCTGGCTGGCTGAGGTGCGCAGCAAAACTCGCGGAGGCGCTGTTATTGCACCATCTTGCGAACTTTGGTCCAGGGCGTCGCGGGCATTGCTCAGCAGATTGAGAAGCACTTCTTCCAGTGAAAAGGGGTTTGCCAAAACCACGGGCAGATTTTTGCCCAGGTCGAGTTCTATCGCCAAGCCGTGTGAACGGAACTGGGCTTCGAGCATGTCTACTGCCGCCTGCACGACCTCGTTGACCTGTACGGGGGGTGCATTCGGGTTTGCCGGCCTCGCGGGAAAACAGGCGGATGTGCTCGATGAGGTGGGTCATGCGGTCGGCCTGTTCGACGATTTTTTGCAGGCGATTGCTCAATTTGTCTGTGCTGAGGTCCCAGCCCCGCTCCAGCCCCAAAAGCATGTGTGCGGCCGTGCCGCGCACTCCCATGAGGGGTTGGTTGAGTTCGTGGGCAATGCCGGCGGCCATTTCGCCCAGGGAGCGCAGCCGGTCCGAACGCGCTTGCAGCACCCGCTGGGCTTCCAATTCTTCTTCGGCCCGCTTTAAGGCCTGATCGGCTTTATGACGGTAGAGGGCAATTTCGATGGCGGCGTACAATTCTCTTTCCTGCAAGGGTTTGAGGATGTACCCCAGTGGTTCGGTTATCTTGGCGCGCTGCAGAGTGGTCTCATCTGAGTAGGCGGTCAGAAAGATTACTGGAATGGGGAGGTTCTGGCGTATCTGTTCCGCGGCCGCTATTCCGTCCATGGCGCCGCCAGGTTGATGTCCATCAGCACTAAGTCTGGATTCACCTGGGTGGCCTGTTGAACCGCTTCTTCACCCGAGGCAAAGGCGCCCACAACCGCATATTCCATATTTCCCAGTAGTTGACGCAGATTTAGCGCCATGATTACTTCCTGTTTTATAACTCGTTGATAATACGGGAGATATGAATGGTTTGAATCTTGGTTTTTTCTAACTTTCCACGATCGTGAAAAATGTGCAGAGACAAGCAGGGGATTGGAAACTGATTGTGGTTAGCTCTCTGTTAGATTAGCGCATATTTTTGGAAACGAGCCGTATAGAGTGCTCAGCACCTTTTTTATCTGCACTCACTTTGATAAAAGTTAACTCGCACGTTAATCTTCACTCATGGCCAGATCCGTAGAATTCTATCAAACAGAGCAGGGTTCCTATCCTGCTCAGGGAGTTTCTTAGTTCACTCAATGGCAAAGATGCTCAGAAAACTTTGTGGGTTTTCCGGCTCATCGAACGGGTAGATCGCGTTCCCTCAAAATACCTGAAAAAATTGGTTGGGAGCGACAATATATAGGAGTGTCGCATACCAACCAGTTCGGGGACTTATCGGATCTTCTCATTTTTCTTTCAAGGAGATCGCCTAGTCGTAACGCACGGCTATTCGAAGAAGACACAGAAGACCGATCCCAGAGAGATCAGACGCGCTGAGAGATATCGCCTCGATTATCTGCGGCGCCATCAGGAGAATGCAAAATGAGTGACGTCGAGAAATACATAGCCCAACGCAAGAAAGCCGACCCTGAATTTGCCGAAGGATTCGAGGAGGGATATCGGGAATTTGAAATCGGCGTTCTATTGAGGCAAGCCAGGGAGGAAGCCGGCATGACCCAAGAGCAATTGGCTACTTTGATCCAGACTAAAAAAACGGCGATTTCCCGCCTAGAAAACCATGCAGAGGACATCAAACTATCCACGCTCAATAAAGTAGCTACGGCCTTAGGAAAACGCCTGGAAGTGAGTCTGAAGTAGTTTCTCGATGGAGACAGCAACACCATCGTTCGACGGACTCTATCCCAATATTTCCTGGTGGGCACAAGGTGGCGGTTGGATTGAATTGGGCCAAGATGAATACAGCCGTTCACTGATTCGCGTACTGGATATTGGCGGTATGCTGTGGGAAGGAAAAGTAAAATACGATACGGTCGCTGCGGCGATGGATGAAGCAGAAGACTTTATAGCTCAGTGGCGTAAGGAAAATGGCTACTGAGTACAATAGCCGAATCGGAGAGTCGAGATACTATTGGTACTAGCAATATAGATAATATCAAAATTCGCCAAGATCGCTATAGCACACATAGCGGCCAAGAGACCCGGTTGGTTATAAGTTTTATTTAAAGGTGTTTAGTGGTGAGGAAGGTGTGCGGATCTAATGTAGAACGCCAATAAATTAACAGGAGAAAAAATGATCGAAACGCCTGACATTCAACGCCCGTCCAAAGACTTCATCAACGCCCTCGCCCACATCGGTAGTGCCAACGCCAGCGGCGAACTCCACCGCTTGGGCATCCGCAGCCCCCAACTGCTGGGCCTCACACCGCCAAAACCCCCGGCAAAGCTGTTGTGGGCCCCGCCCTCACCTTGCAGTTCATGCCCAAGCGTGAAGACCTTTACGCAGTGGACGAATACGCCGACCCCGAAAAACAATTGCACCGCCACGCTCTCAACCACACCCAGCCCGGCGACATCGTGGTGGTGGACGCGCGCGGCGATTTGAGCAGCGGCGTTTTTGGCGATATGATGCTGACCTTCTTCAAGGGCCGCGGCGGCATTGGCGTGGTGATAGACGGATGTATCCGCGACTTTCCCAGGGTGCAGAAATTGGATTTGGGTTTGTGGCTGCGCGGCGTGACGCCCAACTTTCACATCCAGACGAATATCTTTCCCTACGTTGTCAACGTGCCCATTGCCTGCGGCGGCACGGTGGTGGAGCCGGGCGACCTCATAGTGGCTGACGACGAGGGCGCGGTGGTGGTGCCCATTGCGCTGGCGCCCGAACTGATTGCCAAAGCCACCGAACACGAGGAGTGGGAAGATTTCAGCCGCCAGCGTTTGTCGGAGGGCGGGCATTTGCGCAATTACTATCCGCTCAGCGACGAGGCGCGGGCCGAGTACGAGCAGTGGCGCAAAGAGCAGGGGTAATCTCAGTAGATGTAGGAGAGGCCGAAACCAACAGAACGGCCGGCGCCGACGTTTTTGCCGGTGAAGATCTGGTCGAAGAGCAGGTCGGCCCACAGGACGCCGGAGACGTGATAGGACGCGTTGAAGCCTATTTTGGTAAAGTCTCCTTCTGAGACCTGGGTGGACATCGAATCCATGGCGTCTTTATTGCCGCTGCCGCTGGTCAAAGTGTTCTTGCCTTCCAGGTACAGTTTGAGAAAAACCTTCTCGTGGGGCGTGCCGCCCAATTCAAAAAAATAGGGGATCTGGTTGGAGAACGGCCCGCCGCGCCAGCGGTAGCCGCTTTCGGCGCCCAGATATATGGGCAGGGGGTGGAGCGAGCGGGCGGCCAGCAGTCGCATTTCGAAGTCTGCCTCGCCCGTGCCCAACGGGGGTTGGGCGAGTTTGTCGTAGCCGGCCGGTAGTTTGAGGGTGGCGTAGGGCGCCAGGATGACCGGCCCGTCGGTGAGCTGGTATTTGCCGCCGATGTCAAAATCGCCCACGTCGGTGGTCCTTTGGCGCTCCATATTATTTTCTGAGGTGAGCGTGCCCGAACTCAATTGCGAAATAAGCGTCAGGCGTTTGCTCAGGCCGTATTCGAGGTAGAAGAAGGTCTGGCTCGACTCGAAGGTGTCGTCCATATCGCTCAAATGCCTCTTGCGCCCGTCGGCGTCAAAGGCCTGGTCGGCGTTGTAGAAGATGATTGAGAACTTGCTGTAGTAGTGGCCCTTCTTTTGGCTCCAGGCGCCGGCGTGAACGGGGGCGGCGGCGATGGCGGTGCCCAGGGTTAGCGCGGTAAGGAGGACCAGAGTAGAGCGGTGTGGCGATTTCATCCGCATGTCTGTTATTCCGTTGGCTTGTGGGTGTAGTGCCGATTGGAACTTGGCCATTCCTCGACTAAAACACAGCGTGTGAACTTACGTCTTTGTGGTCCTATAAGGTGATAATCTTGTTGCGCTAGGGCAATGGTGGATCAACCGCGGGTTGGCTAAATCCCTCGTCTGGAATTGGCCAACCCGGCGATAATTTGATATTAGACGAGGGGTGTTCTAACGCAGGATCAGGAGTTTGCTGGTTTGGGTTTGGGGGCCGGCCTGGAGACGGTACAGGTAGATGCCGCTAGCTAGCTTCTGCCCCTGGTCGCTGCGGCTGTCCCAGTGGAGAGTGTAGGTGCCGGCTGGGCGGGGCCGTTGATCAGGGTGGCGATCTTTTGGCCGGCCAGGTTGAAGAGGGACAGATCGACGTAGGTGTGGCGGGGCAAAGCAAAGCGGATGACGGTGCTGCTGTTGGAGGGGTTGGGGTAATTCTGGTGCAGGGCGAAGGAGTTAGGTAAAGTGGCCGCGTGGTTTTCGAGGACGGCGGTGGGGGGGCGCATCGGCGGCAATCAGGCGGACGTCGTCCAGATAGAAGATGCCTTGCAGATTGCCCGCAAAGGCGATCGATTTGATCTTGCCAAACAGTTGAAATATTTCCAGGGGGATCTCCAGGGTTTGCCATTCCGGCTGGTTTATGTCCAGAGGGAAATCGTTGCCCAGTTCCACGGCCTGGTCGTTTACCAGCAGGGTTAATGTATTTATAAATTGGCCGCGCGCGTCTCCGGGGTGAAAGGCCATATGGAAGGTCGTGAAGCCCATGGTTAATACGGGTTCGGCGGGGAGTAAGGCCATGCTCCAGGCGCGGTTGCCAACGGGTTCCACCTGGAAGGCAGCGGCTGTATTGTGGCGGTAGGTTTGCGCGGTCTGGGTTAGATCGGTGGCTTGCAGTCCGCCTCCATCTTCTACTTGCCAGCCGGCGGCCAGGCCTTCGTCCAGCAAGGGCAGATCGGCTGCGGGAAATACGGAGAGGGTCTTTGTGAGTTGGATCCAGTGCGGGCCCAGCGATGTCTCCTGTTCAATCAGTATGTGCAGATTCCTCGGGCCGTGGGGGCCGTCTATGGCCACGGGGTTTTCCAGTCCATAGGTGCCGTCGTCCCGCGCGCTCAGGCGAACCTGGGCACCTCCCTCCTACTTCGCGCAGGTCTGTTGTGACGGTGGTGATGCGGGCGTCGGGTTCAAAGAGGGCGGGTCGCACGCGCACGGCGTATAGGTTGCCGCCTACCAGGGTATCCGATTGGGTATTTATCCAGGTGGAGCGCTGTGCCGGGTGATACGTTTGTCGTCCTTCAAAGACGCGAATCTTTTGATCGGCGGGGATGTCGGTTAGCACGTCCACCTGTCCCGACGGCCAGTGGATTTCCAGGCGGTCGAGCTGGGTGCGCTGGCCCAGGCCAAAATGCGCTGTCTTCTCGTCTTGCTTGCGGCCCACTCCTCCCAAAATTTCGCGCATTTGCTCCAGCTCGCCGGCGGTGGCAAAGAGCCGGGCGCCAATGCCGTTGCGGTTGCTCTGGGTGCCCACCAGTTCTACCCGCAGCCAGTGATTGCCGTTATTGCGGAACAGCGCGGTGGTGCCCTGGTCAAAAGAAGCGAGTGAGAAATCGATAAAACCATCTCCGTCGAAATCGCCCAGGGCAGAGGCCGATCCTATGTCTGCAAACCCCATTGAGGCGTTGGCGTCGGTGAAAAAACCCTGGCCGTCGTTGGGCAGGAGAATATTGCGAAAACCACCTGCTTCGACGATTGAAATCCCGACGATCAGATCGAGTTAGTCTCACCCACACACGGCATCAGACGAGGAACTGCAATTTGCTGGGTTTGCCCTC